>QZKU01000113.1 GCA_003598085.1 Candidatus Abyssobacteria bacterium SURF_5 | reverse complement strand
TTCGCTCAGGCGAATTAAAATTAAGAAGAAGAAAAGAAAAAGAACCGCGGCTCTGCATTTCCCTTGACAAGAGCACATAGCAGGAATGACGGCGGAGAGACGCGGAAGAAGGGCCTTTAGTCCCCCTTTCGTAAAGGGGGAATTATAAGGGGGAATTATACTCCGGCGGGGTCAGGAGGAATCGATGGGCACGTCACGCCGTGCCCCTACGTCGCACGCGGGGATTCATCAAAACGGGCACGTTCCCGCGGGGCCGCGGGATGCCCATACAGGGGCGTGTATTAGGTTCGAAAAATCCGTGTGAATCTGAGTTCATCTGTGGTCAGAAATTAGTTCAAGGTTTAATCTTCAAGGTTCAAAGTTGAAAGATGAGAAGAAGGAATTCTCCGTTACCTCTGTTTGCTCCTGTGAAGATGTTTCTAATCCGCGAAAATCTGTGGAATCCCGGATCGGGTCCAGGACGGCGTCTGCGGATAGCCTTCTTTGTGGCGAAACCGGTCAACGCAGGAGGAACGGGATTTCTACGCGCAGGGCCTTCTCCGGGCACTCGACTTCGCACGGGAGGCAGAACCAGCACGTGCGGAACTTGCCGAACGGGCCGCCGCACGAGTAACAGCGCGAGGCCTCGGCGCGGGCGGCATCCTTATCAATCGAGCCGCCAACCTCTTTGAAGTCGCCCTTGTCTTCGAAGCGCTTTTGCGGAATCTTGACGCGTCCGAGGCTGGATGCGCTTGCAGTATCTATCTCGAACTCGAGCTCGACCGGTCCGCGATATCCTCTTCCGTAGGTGAGATGCCTGCCTCTGAGGAATCTGTCGACTGATTCGGCCGCGGTTCTGCCGGACGCCATCGCATCGACGACGGACGACGGCCCGGTTGCGTAGTCGCCGGCCAGAAACACCTTCGGATCGGAAGTTGCGAGCGTGAGCGGGTCGGGCTTCGCATCGTCAGGATTGACGATGCCGGAAACCGCGAGGCATGCGTGTTCGCGTTTCTGGCCGATGGCTATGACGACATGATCGGCTTCAATTGTTTTCAATTCGCACGAGTCGAAGCATGGACTGAATTTCCCGCAGTCGTCGAACACCCGCAGGCATCTTTGAAGCTCTATAGCCGTGGCCTTTCCGTTCTGCCCTTTGATGGTGGCGACGCCCCAGCCGTGGTCGAATGTGATACCCTCCGCCGTCGCCATATTGACGATGCCCTTGAACGCGGGCAGCTCGCCTTCGGTCTCCAATGAAACGACGCGAACGGTTCCGGCGCCGAGCCTGAGGGCGGTGCGCGCCGCATCCACCGCGACGTTGCCTCCGCCGATGACGATGACGTTTCCCGATAATTCCGGCGCGCGCCCGGAGCGGACGTCCTTGAGCAGCGGCAATCCGTGATGCACGTTCCGAAGGTTCTCGCCCGCGATGCCGAGCCTGGCGTGGCCGCCGCAGCCGGCGGCGATAATCACGGCGTCGAACTCGTTCTTGAGATCGTCCAGCGTCTTGTCTTTCCCTATCTTCACGCCGCAGTGTATGACGGCGCCCATTTTCTCCAGCACGTCGATTTCTTCAAGGAGCGCTTTAAGCGGCAGATTGAATTCCGGTATCGCCCAGCGAAGGAAGCCGCCGGGCTCGCTTTCCGCCTCGAAGACGGTGACCGCATGGCCGTGCATGCGCAGGTCGAACGCCGCCATGAGTCCGGCGGGACCCGAACCAACGATGGCTACTTTCTTTCCGGTCGCCTTGTCCGGCGCGGGAACGGCTCGTTCTTTTCCGTGCATCGAATCGACCAGATATCTCTTGAGCGCGCGGATAGCGACCGCCTCTCCCGTTTGGGTATTCCGGTGGCAGGCAGGCTCGCAGGGGGCGGTGCAGACCCGGGCGAGAATGCCGGGGAACGGGAGAGTTTTGGTCAGTACCTGATATGCCGTCTCGTCGTCGCCGCGCGCGATAAGTTGAACGTAGCCGTGGCAATTGACGCCGAGCGGGCAGGCTGAGCGGCACGGGGCAAGCTGCATCCTGAGGTTATCGAGGACGCAGACCTCGATGCATTCGCCGCAGTAGATGCATTTCGAGTTATCGACGATTACATTATCGGTGAGCGCTTCCAGAAAATTTCTTCGTTGCATTTCAGGTTCCTTATAATGTCAAGACAGGCGCGTGCGAAATGAGCACGTCTTCAGGCGACGCGCCGCCCATTTTCAGTACGATGTGCTTGCGCCACTTCTCGTCTTTTGCCGGGTAATCGGAGCGATAATGCCACAGCCCCCAGCGGCTCTCGGTGCGCTCCTTCGAGGCGAGCGCACTCATGAGTGCGCATTGGATGATGTTCTCGACCTCGTACGTTTTGAAGAGGTCGTGCACGTCTCTGACTCTGACGATCTCGAACAGGTCCTTGCGGAATCGAGTCATCCACCAAATCGCGCGATCGAGCTTGTAGTTGTTTTTCGGCGGCACGATGTAGTCGTTGATCATCCTGCGCACCTTGTACTCGAACTCCTCGATCGGGATTTTCCCGTTGGGTTTGTCGCCGCGCTCGTCTCTTTCCCGGATGAACGCCTCGACCTGCGAACTGTCCAATTCGACCGGTCCGCGCGCGGCGGCAAATTCGGTTGCGTTCTCGGCGGCTATCTCGCCGTAGACGAATGCGCCGGTCAGGTGTCCTCTCGCGACCAAAGAGGTATCGCCGGCGGCGTAGAGGCCGGGCACGGTTGACTCGGCTTTCGTGTTAACGCGCACGCCGGTCTGTCCGTGGCCGCCGCACAGGAAGACTTCAGTCGGCCACAGCTCTATTTCGCCCGTGCGAAAGTCGACGTCGCGCCCCTGGTAAAAGCGCTGCTGAACCGGCCGCTCGGTGCTGAAGAGGATGTCTTCGATTTCGCGTATCTTGTCCTCAGGGAGGTGGTCGAGCTTGATGCGCATGGGGCCGCGGTGGGCCTGGTGCTCGGCGTGCATCATGGGGATGCTCGGGTGCGATTCGTGGAAGGGCTGATCGAACGCATTGAACAGGTGTGCGCCCCTCGTAAGCGTGATATAGAGCAGGGGAGCGTTGATGTCCTTGACGATGTAATAGGTGCAGGTGTACTCGAAGCCCGAAAGCTCCGCGCCCGCCTTGTACGCCAGGATATAGCCGTCGCCGGTGTTGCCGGGGAAATCATAGACGCCATAGAGGTAGCCGCTGTTGGGGAGTCCGAACCGCGCGGTTCCGCCCGCGCTCAGGATAACCGAGCGCGCCCTGCAGACAACGATCTCGCCGGTGCGCACGTTCATGCCGATTGCGCCGGTTGCCGCGTCGCCCTGCTTCAGGAGGCGCATCGCCATTGTCCGGTTGACGATCTCGATGCCGAGCTCATGACAGCGGCGGGCGAGGATGGTCTTCAGCTCGGGCTCCTTCATGGTTACACAGAATTTGCCCTTCGGGTGCACTTGCAGGACTTCGTAGTTGCCGTGCTTATCGGTGGGAAAGCACACGTCCCACGACTCGAGCTTCTTGAGCAGGCCGAAGCTGCGTTTCGCCATCTCGTACGCCTGCGGCTCATCCATGACGCCGTGACACGCGATGCTGTTGGACTCGACATATAATTCCGGCGTGTCGAGGCCCGGGATCGCGACGATGTTGAGCGCATCCATACCGCGGGCGATGCAGCCGGAATACTTGATGTGGCCCTTCTCGAAGACAACGACTTTCTGGGCGGGATCAACTTCTTTTGCGCGGATGGCCGCCATTGCTCCGGCGCTGCCGCCGCCAATGATAAGGACATCCGCGTCGATGATCGGGTAGTCGTGGTTCATAAAATTTGTTCCTCACGTTTTGCCGGGGAAGATGTCCGGCGGCTGCGAATAATGACCAATAATAGACCGGCGCGGCGGCAAAGTCAAACGGGGTTGTCGGACGAGTAGAACGAGGTGGACAAGTCGGACGGAATGGACGGGGTGGACGAGGTGGACAAGTCGGACCAGTCGGAGGGGGGCGACGAGTTGGACGGGGCGGACGAGGTGGGCAAGACGTCGGACGAGGTTGACGGGGCGGATGGGGACGGGTCCGCACAGGTGGGACAAGTCGGACAAAAAACGGTGGGCGCCAGAGCGAGCGGTTGGCGCGGGCGATGGCCTTGCTAAAAGACGCCCGATTTCTGATATACTTTTGCAGGGAGTTCTGGTCCACATATCGATAGCATGAAAGATAGGCGTTCGTTACATAAAAGGAGCATGTTATGGGAGAACAGAAGAAACGAAAGCCGTCGTGTGCGGCGTGCGACCTCGATCTCATGAGCAGGGCCTGTGTGTTCGACACCGGCCAGGGGAGCAAAGGCTGTCCCACCCTCACCAGAGCCGATATCCTGGACGAAGCGAACAAGGAGTATGATGATCCTGTGATAGGGGAGTTTGCGCGGCAGGCGTCGATTCAGGAAGGCGAATGCTATGCCAACCGCGATCAACAGCCGTACGTCCTGCAGCCGACGAAGACGCGCCTGATCGAGCTCATCGAGTTCGCCAAGAAGATGAACTATCAGCGGCTGGGCCTGGCATTTTGTATCGGCCTCGTCAGGGAAGCGGATGTGGTCAATACCATTCTTGAGGGGCACGGTTTTGAAGTTGTTTCGGTGTTATGCAAGGCGGGACGCACTTCGAAAGATAAGATTGGGCTCACTGAGGAGCAGAAGATATATCGCGGGATGGACGAGCCGATGTGCAATCCGATATACCAGGCGAAGCTGTTCAATCATGAAAGAACCGATTTCAATATTCTGCTCGGTCTCTGTGTCGGGCACGATTCGCTGTTCTTCAAGTTTGCCGAGAGGCCGACCACTGTTCTGGCGGTCAAGGACCGCGTGACCGGCCACAATCCTTTGGCGGCGGTCTATCTGTCCGAATCGTATTATCAGAAGCTAAGATTTCCGTAGTGAAACGTAGCGCGGCAAAACCGCGCCGGGTTCATATGAATAGTAGGGGCGGCCCCGCGCGGCCGCCCCAAAATCCATTATCCAACAGCCTGCGCTTTCTCCACTTCGACCGAGACGGCGCGGTCAACGGGCTGGGTGCACCAGTTCCAGCGGTAGTAGTCGAGGTGTCCGTAGCCGCCGACGAGGTCGAGCCATTTGATCATACCCGGGATAGCGGCGTCGTAGCTTTTCCATTTCTCGAACTGGTACGGCTCCCAGGCGTGGTAGATGATGACCTGTCCCGGCCGCGGGCCGGCGTCCGATTGGGCGGAGCGCGCGGCTGAGGTGAGCTTGACGTGCACCTTGAAGTCGTCGAAGTCGTTATAAACGCGGACAAGGTCGCCGTCCTCGATGCCGCGCTTTTGGGCGTCTTCCGGATTCATGAACATGAACGGGCGTCCCTGGTGCGTGCGCGCGAGCGTGTCGTCGGTGATCCAGATGGAATGGATGCTCCAGCGCTGATGGCCGCTGGTCATGCGCAGAGGGTAGTTGCCGCCCATGCGCGGGTTGTCCTTATGGACGGGGAAACCTTCGCCGGCTTCGAGGAACCAGTCGTGGTCGATGTAGAACGTGATCCGCCGGTTGTAGGTGGGATAGGGGATCTTTTTCGGGCCGGTGTGGAACGTGAGGGGGACGATCGGCTCGTCCGGCTTGATCTCGGTCATCAGGTGCGAGGCGATAACATCGATTTCGGATATCTTGGTGAATCGGATGATCCCCTCCTTGCGAAGCGTTGCGAGGTTTGTGTCCTGGGGGAGCGAACCCTGCTTTGCGCTCATCTGGAGCGAATCGTTGAGCGCCTGGTCGGCGGTCTCGCGCCCGAACGTCACATCGTCAACTATTTTGGACAGATCGCGCGTAACGCCGCGCCTGTCCTTGTACTTTTCATGGCCGGTCTCTTGCGCAAGCGCGCGCAAGCGCTCGGCGAGCAGCCTCATGATCGTCCACTCTTCTTTGGCTTCGCCGAGCGGAGCGACAGCGGCCTCGGTCAACGTGAGCCATGGCACGTGCGGGGTGGGGAAGCGCGTGTCGGTTTTCTCATAGAAGCCGGCGCCCGGCAGCACCATGTCGGACATCAATGCGGTCGTGCTCCAGCGCGTTTCGATCGTGAAAATGAATTTGTACTTGTTCCATAGAGATGGGTAGATGTTTTTCAGCCAGCCCCGGTTTTTGCGGGCCGGGCTTGTTCCGAAATAGCAGTAAACCAGCGGCTGCTGGTCGGGATACGGGCGGGTTAGATCCTGCCACCACCCGCGCTCGATTGCCTCGTTGAAATATTCCTCGAAAGGCCGTTTCATCGTGGGGCAGTGCCATGCCTTGTTGTTCCAGGTGTCGCGGTAGCCGGAATGGAAATAGTAGAGAAATGCGGGGGGCACCATTGTGCCCTCGCGTCTGCTCCACTGTTTTTCGGACTCGCGCCTCATGATCTCGTCGGTCAAGTCGGGGTCCTTGGCCTTCATTACGAAACGCCCCAATTGCCAGCGCCCGTACTGAAAGAGAGTGCCGACGTCGCGGCGCTCGAACCAGAGCAGCTCGGTTCCCTCGAATAAAGACTCGCTCCAGCCGCGGATACCGCTGCCCTTGTTGCCGACGCTGCCGGTGAGCGCCAGAAGCAGGCACATGGCGCGTTCCATAAGGTCGCCGTGGTAGTATTTGGCCGAGTTCCAGCCGACCAGTATCTGAACGTGTCCTTTCGCTTTCCATGCTTTCTCTGCAAGACGCCGTATTGTATCGGGATTCACACCGCATATCTTCGATGCCTGCTCGGGCGTGTAATTTTTATCCAATTGTTCGCGCAAAAGAGCGAAAGCAGGTCTTACCTCGACCGATTGTCCGTCCTTGAGCCTAACCGAGTAGTTCCCCTCGAGGGCCGGATCGCAGGGGAGCGCCAACGTGTTGCGAGGCGCCTTGATTGGCGCGTCTGCGGCCGGATTCCAGAAGTAGAACTGATCCTCGCGTCCGACGCCCGTCAAGTCGGTCTCGCGCAGGAATTTGCCCGTATCCGTTCTGATCAGCAGCGGCAAATCCGTCTGTTCCTTGACAAAAGCGGTGTCGTAATTGCCTTGTGAAACAAGCACTTGTGCTATACCGAGGCCGAGTGCGGCATCGGCGCCGGGCTCGACCGGAATCCATTCGTCCGCATGGATTGCGGACGGCGAGTAATCGGGCGCGACGGTAATGATCTCGGCGCCGTGATAGCGCGCTTCGGAGATGAAATGGTATGAGGGGATTCGGGTGTACACCGGGTTCATGTGCCAGATAAGCAGCAATTTGCCGAAAAACCAGCCGTCGACCGAGTCGCAGAACTGGAATTTGCCGAAGGTCTCGAATACGCCCTTGTTGAAGTCGCCGATGGTGGAATCGAGGTCCAATTCTGTCGCGCCAAGCGTCTGGAAAAAGCCCCAGAGCGCCATGAGGTGTATCCAGCCGCCGTTGCCGGGGCCGGGCTCGAAGATGATCGATTCGGGGCCGTTGGTCTTGATGGCGTTTATCAAATTGTTGCAGATTTCATCAAAGGCCTCTTCCCAGGATATTCGCTTCCACTTCCCCTCGCCGCGTTGGCCGACGCGCTTCATCGGGTACTTCACTCGGTCGGGGTTATACATCATATTGCTGAAGGAGCACCCCTTTTGGCAGCCGCGCGGATTCCAGTCGGGGCCGGTCGCGTCGATGACCGGGTATTTGCCTGCCTGCTCCTCGCGCCAGACGATGCCGTCCTTTGTGTAGACTCGCCAGAGGCAGTTGCCGGGGTAGCAGTCGACCAGGTGCGTCCCAAAGGTCACCTTGTCCCACTTCCATTCGGTTCGGTGCAGGTCCTCCCAACCGCCGTACTTCCATTCCTGAAAGACCTTCTCGGTCGCGCCTGCGATTCCGCCGAGAAACCCGAGCGAGTCGAGGGCAAGGGCTGCAGTCGTTGTGGCGCTCACTTTCAAGAAGTCTCTTCGCGTGAATCTCATATGGTCCTCCACGGTAGCCGGTGCGTGTATGGCGGAAGGGTGTGATCTATGGTCTTTTCGGGCCACGAAGCAGTTTCATTGTCAAGGCTTAAGTATTTGGTAATGATGATATTAATATTCATATATTCAAGTTTTACTTGAACCAATTTTACCAAAGTGATTTTGCTGGTCGAAGCGGGCGAACCAGCGGCGAAGCCCCAATGAACGAACGTTTAACAAGGAGGCGTCGGCGGATAAAATCAACCATTCGAACAGACCATAGAAAGATTCTTGCCCCGCGAAGCGCGGGGTCAGAATGACCCTGCGGAAGCGCGGAGGAAAAAAGAGAGCACACGCGGGACGCCTGTCTCGTCGGAGAAAAGAGCACAGGCGGGACTTCTGTTCCGCCGAGCCGCTCCGCGCGTCGGAAATAACAGAGGAGATCATTCACTCGCTCCTGTCCATTCCGTCTCTTTTTGGGAGCCTGGTCAGATGCGAAAAATCATTTTGCGAGAGAGCACGCAAATTTCAAGAATCCCGTTTTGGAACTGCTGAACGGTTGCCGGGGCTTCCCCCCGCCGCAAGCGCACCGTCAAACCGGTTATACACGTGCAAGAAGGAATCGTCCTGCTGTGCACCAAAGTATCACTTGTGAACGGAACGCCTGCGGACGCCGGCCAGCGCGATTTGGTTTCCGCCGGCGCGTTTTGCGTTGTACATTGCTTTATCGGCGCTGTTGATGAAATTCTCCAGTTCGAGTCCGGCGCGAAACTGTGCGAGGCCGATACTGAGGGAGAGCGCGCCGCTGAACGCTTGTTTAAGAGAGCGCTGAATGCGTTCGGCCACTTCAGTTGCCTGTCTGATTGTGGTTTCGCTCAAGATAATCGTGAATTCATCACCGCCGTAGCGGAAGGCGTGGTCGACGTATTCGCGGGTGCACTCATTGATGATGGAGCCAACCTGCTCCAGGATGCGGTCACCCGCAAGATGGCCCTGAGAATCGTTAAACTGCTTGAAATTATCGAGGTCGAGAAGCAGGAGGCACAGGGGATGCTTCTGGCGGGCGGCCCGGATCATTTCCTTTTCAAGCACGCGGTAGAAATGTCGCTGGTTGAAAAGGGAGGTCAGATTATCCTTGATGGAAAGCTCTTGCAGCTCGGTCTGCAGTTTTTTCTGTTCGGTGATGTCCTTGAAGATCGCTATTATTGCGAGGTCGCTGTCTTCGACATCCTGAAGGAGCGAAGCAGAGACGCTGGCAGTAGTAATCTGGTTGCTCGAAACAGAGAGGAGCTCGATCTCGCAGTTTCGTACTTTCTGCTGAAGATGGATGGTTTTAATGAGGCGTTCCGCCGCGGGTCTGCCGCCGGAGCAAAACGTGCAGATATGCTGTCCCAGCACCTCTGCGACCGGTCGCCCGAGAAGGTTTTCGGTTGAGCGGTTGCAGAATCTGATCTTGCCGTTCAAATCGAAAGAAATGATGGCGTCGACGCAGCTCTCGATCAGATTCTCGAGGTATTCCTTCGTTTTGCGCAGCTCGTGAAAGACCTTCCGCTGCTCCTGGGTCGCCTCGCGGACCCTCTGTTCAAGGAACTGCTGGTAGTCGCGGTTTTCGATTATGAGGCGCTGTTTCTCCAGTGTTCGTTCGATGCTGATGACCATGTGGTCGAGGTTGAACGGTTTTGTGAGATAGTCGTCGGCGCCGGCTCTCATGGCCTTCACTGCGCTTTCGATCTCGGCCATTCCGGTGATAACGATAATGCCGAGGGCGGGGTATTTTGCTTTCAGCACCTCGATGAAAGTGAACCCGTCGATGCCGGGCAGTCGCAGGTCGGAGATGACGAGGTCAAACTGCCGCTCTCGCACCAGCGCAAGCGCGGTTTCGACATTGGGCGCCGCTTCGCAGGAATAATTCTCCGCTTCGAGCTTTGTTTTTATTAATTCGAGCAGATCGGGGTCGTCGTCAACGATCAACAGCTTGCGTTCTGGGGAATTGGCTGGCTTCATTTCCGCTCCTGTTCCAGCAGTAGTATATCTCAAGAAAACTTTGCAAGTCCAGCGAAAAGCCGCCAAGGTTTTATCTTTGGCGCGGAGAGCGATCTGTTCGACGCCGCGGCGGATAGTCGTTTCTTGTTACGGAACAACTGCGAGTTTTCCCGGTTGTAATTTCTTGCAATTTGTTCGAGATGCGTGTTACAATTTGGACAGGAGCACTCTGAAAATTACATCCCTTATAACTGGAGAGAACGACAGATTTATGGAAAAGTTACATACCACCCTCAATCATATACGGGAGTGCATGGATCAGTTTGTCATCGGCCATGATGACATAAAAGAAGCAATTTTGCTGGGTTTGATAGCGCGCGAACACGTCTATGTCGAGGGTCCTCCCGGGACCGCGAAGACGATGCTCGCCGAAATCGCGGCCAAGGCTGCGAATCTGGAATTTTTCTTTTACCAACTACATCGCGACACCCGCCTTACGGAGTTGATCGGAGATTATGTCATTCATCGGGAACGCGAGGACCAGAGCGAGATGATCCGGCAGGACATTGTGAAGGGCCGGATTTTGACGGCTGATATCTGCGTATTGGACGATATCTCTCGCGCGCCCGGAGAAGCGTTGAACGTGCTTTTGCGGGTGCTGAATGAGCGCAAATTCGGGAAGGAAAGGATTCCGCTGATCACGACGATCGCGACCGGGAATCCGGCGAAGGACGATTATTATAACGAGCCGCTGGACCTGGCGAATCTGGATCGCTTCACGCTGCAGCTTCGTGTCGTTGGCCTGATCCAGAAGAGCCGCTGGGAGATGGCGAGGAAAGTGATCGATTACTATTCTCAGTTCGATTTTGACGATCAGGAAATCGAGCCGGATACATTAGGTAGTCTGAAAGCGAATCGGGACATTCTCCTGAAGGTAACGCTTCCGAATGCCGTCAAGGAGATGTTGCTCACCTTTATCACCAACCTGATGACCAGGTTCGACCTCAACGACAACAATTCTCTCATCACCGACCGCACGTTCCTCGTGAAAGCGGTCAAAATGCTCAAAGCCAAGGCGGTTCTGGAGCGGCGCTGGGTGGTTGAGCCTCAAGACATGATCGTCCTGAAGTACCTGACGACATTTCGGGTTCCGCCGGAGGTTCACGAGAAGATCGAGGACCTCATAAAAGAGGCGGAGCAAAAAAAAAATGATGAAATAGAGCAGGAGCAGTTGTCGGAGCAGGAGCCTGAGGAGACTGTTCCGACCGAGCAGTCCGAGGAGAGCATCGAGGCCGAGGCCTCTCCCACCGAAGAGGAGACCGAACAGGTTTCCCCCTATCGAAAAGAAGTTCATTACGACAAGATCACCAAAGAGAGCCGGCGCCAGGACGAGCATGCGCCCCTGAACAAGGAAAAGATCGACGATCTTGATGCGATCCTGAAGGTCATCGAAGGAGAGGTGCAACGCAGCATCGCGTCGCGGCGCGAAGTTCAGGGGGGAGTTCCG
This sequence comes from Candidatus Abyssobacteria bacterium SURF_5, assembly GCA_003598085.1. Lineage (NCBI taxonomy): Bacteria > Pseudomonadati > Candidatus Hydrogenedentota > Candidatus Abyssobacteria > Candidatus Abyssobacteria bacterium SURF_5. Next base: position 31,774 of record QZKU01000113.1, on the reverse strand, counting down.
AAGCAACTGCGCTCGATGCGGTCGCTTGACGATTTCTTCGATTCCGATCCGGGCGAAGGCTCGGTCTGGATCGACGACTCCAATCCGACGACTCCGCATGTCTTTCGGCGCACTCGCAAGGAGCGAGGCGGGCGAGTCGCCGTTATCCGCGACATCAGCCAATCGATGACCGGCAGGTCGTCGCTGTGGGTCTCGATGGTGGTCATCGGCCTGGTCGAAATGGCCAAGCGCAGCAAGATGACCGTCGGCTATATCGAGTTCAATCATCAGTCGTACAAGTACATCGACGACGGCCGCTTCTTCACGCACAATTATGAGGCGCTGATGCGCAAGAGCATGGAAACCCAATGCTCCGGATTCACCGATTATCAGAATGCGCTCGACGACGCTCTGAAGGAATTCGGAGCAATGCGGGGCGGGCGCCAGCACGTGATCTTTCTCACGGACGGCATGCCCACCAGCGGCGATAAAGAAGTAAAGCAGGAACTGAAAATGGCAAAAAAGATCGGCGTGGCCATCCACTCGATCTTTATCGGTCGCGAGCAATGTCCGCCGATCCTGAAAAAAATCTCGAAAGAAACCGGCGGGATCCATTTTCAGGTGATGCCGGACAAAGAAGGAATGGTCAAGATATTTGAGTTACTGAACTAGACTTACAGCGATTTCGGCGATCGGGAACAGCGAGTGGCCGACGAGTGAGTTGGTTCCATTTTGCCCCGGGAACAGAGAGGTTGCCCGACGATTGAGGGCTGGTTCTTGCTTCGGGGACAGGCGCCATTCTACGAATTCAAAAAGGCATGAATTCCGTAAATGGAGCAAGTCCCCCTTCGCTTTGTAAGATGGGGACAGAGACCACATTTTTATTAATTAGCATTAAAATCTATTAACGATTTAAATATGGTCTCTGTCCCCATATTTTTAGCGTTATTTTAAGATTTGAATGTTCCTCAAAGGACGCCGGCATTTCATGGATCCTTCAGGATATCTTACCGACATCGGCGGTCTGCGCGTTGGGCATGCAACCGATAGAAGCGGAGTCACCGGTTGCACGGTTATCCTTTGTGACGCTCCCATGACGGGCGGAGTCGACGTCCGCGGTTCCGCGACAGGCACGCGTGAAATCGAGTTGCTTCGCCCGACTCATCTCATTCAGCACGTGCATGCCATTTTACTGGCGGGCGGGAGCGCATATGGACTTGATGCCGCAGCGGGCGTGATGCGTTTTCTGGAAGAGCACGATATCGGTTTCGACATCAGAATTGCCAAAGTCCCGATCATTCCGGCCGCAATCCTGCTGGACCTCGCGATTGGGAACCCCACGGCACGGCCCACGGGTGAAATGGCATACCAGGCGTGCAGCGAGGCTGGCAGTGGCAGCTTCGGCCGGGGCAACGTGGGCGCGGGAACCGGCGCGACTGTCGGCAAGATCTATGGGATGAGCCGCGCAATGAAAAGCGGGATTGGAACGGCCTGCGTTGATGTAGCAGGCGGTATAAAAGTGGGGGCTCTCTTTGCGGTAAACGCTTTTGGAGATATCGTTGATCCTTCCACTGGCGTAATTGTTGCCGGCGCGCGCCTGCCGGATGACAGCGGGTTCGCTGATACTGCATGTGTATTGAAACAGGATCCGGCGGGAACGGTTCTCGGGTTCCCGAATACAGTCATCGGGCTTGCAGCCACCAACGCTTTTCTTACGAAGGAAGAAACCTGCAAATTTGCACAAATGGCGTCCAACGGAATTGCGAAAACGGTCTCACCGGCACATACGTCCTTTGACGGTGATGTCGTCTTCGCTCTCAGCCGAGCCGACAGCCGCCTCTCGGCGCCGGTCTCCGCCATCGGGTGTGCGGCCGCCGAAGCCGTGGCGAGTGCCATTTTGGACGCCGTCGCCTGCGCCGAATCCATCGAACAGATTCCCGCCGCGCGAGATGTTTCTTTCTCGCGGCGGAAAACCTGAACCTTTCGAATGCAGCCTTCGCTTGTAATCTTGTTGGTCACCACAGGTCGCCATTGAAAAAGGCTTATTCAGGTGAACCGAGCAAGCGCCGGTGGTGATATCCGCTACATTGACATGCACTGCCGATTTTTATATAATTACAGCACTTCCGAAGGCTTTTCTTTTATATACAGCAAAATTATGTAACTACACCTCAAGAGGGTGCGCCGGGAGGCGCGCTCAGATGCAGAGGCAGGAATGGCCGAGCTGGACAGAATCCTCCGCCAGGCGCTCGACTTGCGGGCTTCGGATGTGCACATCCTTATTAACATGCCTCCGATGATCCGGCATTTCGGCGACATCAAGAAGCTTCCCGACTCGCATGATATCGATAAGCGGACGGCGCAGAAGATGATCATGGAGATATTTACTGATGAACAGAAGGCGGAGTTCGAGGTTCACCGGGAAGTTGATTTCTGCTACGAGATTCCCGGAATCAGCCGGTTCAGGGCCAACGTATACATGGAAGAGCGAGGTATCGGGGCGGCTTTCCGCATTGTTCCGTCCGATATCCTGAGCGCCGACGAGATTGGTATTTCGGATGCCGTCAAAGGTTTGACGCGATTGCGCAACGGGCTCGTGCTGGTGACGGGTCCGGCAGGCTGCGGCAAATCGACAACGCTGGCGGCGCTGGTGCATCTGGTGAACTCCGAACGCGGCGAGCATATTATCACCATCGAGGATCCGATAGAGTTTGTTCACAAGAATATCAAGAGCCAGGTGAATCAGCGGCAGGTGGGCATCCACACGAAATCATTTGCCGCCGCGTTGCGCGCTTCTCTTCGCGAGGACCCTGACGTGATCCTGGTGGGTGAAATGCGCGACCTCGAGACGATTTCGATGGCGATCACCGCCGCCGAGACGGGGCACCTGGTCTTCAGCACGCTTCACACGCTGAGCGCGTACAAGACCATTGAGCGAGTCATCAACGTGTTTCCGCCCAACCAGCAGAAACAGATACGGACGATGCTGTCCGAGTCGATGGGAGGCGTCATCTCCCAGCAGTTGATCCGCAATGCCGAAGGAACCGGCCGCATAGCGGCCATGGAAGTATTGATAGCGACTCCTTCCGTGAAGACGATGATTCGGGACGACAAAACGTATCAGTTGCCGGGATACATGCAGGCGGGCCGAAAGTACGGCATGCGCCTGCTCGACGACCATATTATCGAACTCCTCCAGCAGGGAAAAGTGGACCCGAAGCATGCATACTACATGGCGGTGAACAAGGACCTGGTGCGCTCGTACCTGTCGGACGGCAAAGTCGATAAGCCCCGCGCAAGAGTGAAAACATAAGCAGGTTCCCGTGGCTGAAATCGACAAGATACTGAAGTTCATGGTTGATGAAGAAGGCTCGGATCTTCATCTGATGTGCGGCGCACGCCCATTGATCAGGGTACACGGCGACCTGAGAAGGATCGACTGGGGTCTTGATGGAGGGGTCGTCCTGACACCGGAGATAAATCGCGGGCTTATTTATGAGATGTTGAATGAGGATCAGATTCGGCATTTTGAGGCGACGGGCGATCTCGATCTGGCGTACGAGCTGGAGGGCGTCGCCAGATTCCGGGTGAACGTGCACAATCAGATAAGCGGCCCGTCGACGGTAATGCGGACGATTCCGACAAACATAGCCAGTGTCGACGATCTCGGACTGCCGGAGCAGCTCAAAGAGATCGCGCGCTTCAGCAGCGGATTGATCCTTGTTACGGGGCCCACGGGGAGCGGCAAAACGACCAGTCTTGCCGCGATGATGGACCAGATCAATGATGAGCGAGAAGGCCACATTGTCACGATCGAGGATCCCATCGAGTTCGTCCACAAGAACAAGAGCTGCCTGATAACTCAGCGGGAGGTGGGGGTTCATACGAACTCGTTCTCGGCTGCATTGCGTGTGGCCTTGCGGCAGGACCCGGATATCATTCTGGTGGGCGAGATGCGCGATCTGGAGACGATCGGGCTGGCTCTTACCGCGGCCGAGACCGGTTCGCTCGTGTTTGCCACACTTCACACAAACAGTGCCGCCAAAACGATCAACCGAATCATCGACGTTTTTCCGAACGAGGCTCAGAACCAGATACGAACGCTTCTTTCCGAGAGCCTTTCGGCCGTTATCGCGCAGACTCTCTTGAAGCGGTCTGACAAGAAAGGCCGGATCGCCGCGATGGAGATCATGATCTGCACTTCGGCCATACGCAATGCGATCCGTGAAAACAAAATCGAGCAGATTGTGTCGATCATGCAGACGAGCACCCGTCAAGGGATGCAGATGCTGGACGATCACCTCCTGCGCCTGATGGAGCAGGGCGTTATTTCACAGGAATCCGCCAGGGAAAAGGCGCTGGAGAAGCACCGCTTTAACTGATCAAGCAGGAGAGAGATATGCCCGCAATAGATTCCGTTCTGATTCGCGCAAAAGAAATGAAAGCCTCCGACGTGCATCTGTGCTCCGGTTCGCCGGCCATGATCCGGATGTACGGCAATATCATCAAGATGGAAGGCTCGGGCGTCCGTTCCCCGGAACAGAATCGGCAGGAACTTCTGGAGATCATGAATGAGGTGCAGTTGCAGGAGTTTGACCGGCACAAGGAGATAGATTTCTCGTATGCGATTGAGGGGGTTGGCCGCTTCAGGGTGAATATTCACCAGGAGGAACGCGGGGTCAGCGGGGCGTTCCGGATCATTCCCAGCGCGATCCGATCGGCCGATTCGATCGGTCTTCCCGAGGTTGTCAAGGAAATAACGCGGCGCGAGCAGGGTTTGTTTCTTGTAACAGGTCCATCGGGTTGCGGGAAATCGACCACGCTTGCCGCTCTGGTGGATTTGATCAACAGGGAGCGCGCCTGCCACATTATCACGATCGAGGACCCCATCGAATTCCAGTACATTAATGAAAGTGCTTATATCGATCAGCGCGAGGTGGGGACGCATACCCGAACATTTGCTTCTGCTCTTCGATCGGTGGTACGCGAGAATCCGGACGTGATCGTGGTGGGCGAGATGCGCGACCTGGAGACGATTTCGCTGGCGGTCTCGGCGGCGGAGACGGGGCATCTCGTGTTCAGCACGCTGCACACGAGGGGAGCCGCGAAAACGATCGAGCGCATCATCAACGTGTTCCCGCCGGAACAACAATTCATGATGCGCACGATGCTCGGCGAATCGCTGGTGGGCGTGATATCGCAGCAGTTAATGCGCAATCGTGAAGGCAACGGAATGGTACTCGCGATTGAGGTGATGATCAATACATCCGCCGTCGCCAGCCTGATCCGGCACGGCGACACCTATCGCGTTCCCTCGGCGATGCAAACCGGGAAAAAGTTCGGCATGCAGTTGATGGACGAGCACATCATCGAGCTTCTCCGGTCGGGCAAGATTGACCCGAAGGTGGCGCAGGTGAAGATAGAGGACAAGGCGTTGCTGCGCGAGTTCATAGTCGAGCAGAAGAGGGGAGAAGAAAAACGGCACAAGGAAGCAAGGCGGTAGAACGATCGAGGTCGACTAGTGGCTGAAATAGATAGATTTCTCGAATTTCTGGTTGAGAAAGACGGATCGGATTTGATGCTGATGTCGGGCTCGCGGGCTGTTGTCCGGGTGCACGGAGAGCTGATGCCGATCACTTTCGGCAACAATTGCGATGTCATGACGGACGACATTTTGCGCCCGCTGGTCTACGAGATTCTGACGAACAGGCAGATCAGAAGTCTCGAGGATGAGGGCGAGCTCGACTTGGCGTACGAACTGCCGGGCGTTTCCCGTTTCAGAAGCAACGTCTACATGCAGTCCCACGGGATAGCCATCGCGTTCCGCGCCATTCCCTCCAAAATTCGGACACTGGAAGAATTGGGATTCCCCGAAGGCGTGAAGAAACTGGCGTCGATGCAGCGGGGCTTTATTCTGGTGTGCGGGCCTTCAGGCAGCGGCAAGACAACGACGTTGGCCTCAATGGTTGACTACGTCAACAAGACGCGCCACTGCCACATTATCACGATTGAAGAGCCAATCGAATACCTGCATAAGAATATCAACAGCATCATCACGCAGCGCCAGGTGGGTCCGCATACCGACAGTTTCTCATCGGCCCTGCGCGTGGCGGTTCGCCAGGATCCCGACGTGATCATGGTGGGCGAGATGCGCGACCTGGAGACGATCTCGACAGCGCTCACCACCGCTGAAACCGGCGCGCTGGTGTTCGGAACCCTTCACACCGATAATGCCGCCAAGACCATCAACCGGATTGTGAACGTGTTCCCCTTCGAACAGAGGAGCCAGGTACGGACGCTGCTATCGGAAACGCTGACCGGCGTTGTGGCCCAGCAACTGCTGACGCGCGCCGACGGCTCCGGAATGGTCGCCGCCGCCGAAATCCTGATTGGCATTCCTGCTATTTCCAACGCCATTCGCGAAGGAAAAATCGAGCAGATGATCTCGATCATGGAGACGGGGCGCAGGTACGGGATGCAGATTCTGGACGAGCACTTGCTTGAACTGGTCCAGAGCTGCACGATCACGCCTGAAGCCGCGCGCAAGAAAGCCCGCAACAAAAGGCTCTTTCAATAGGAATGGCGATGTGTGAACGGAAAACGGAATACTCCGTATAACGCATCAAAATTCGCGCATCAGGTGTTTGGCGATAACGATGCGCTGAATCTGAGAAGTTCCCTCGCCGATCTCCAGCAGCTTTGCATCCCGCAGGTAACGTTCAACATGAAATTCCGACGTGTAGCCGTATCCGCCGAGTATCTGGATCGCATTCAGCGAGGCTCGAGTGGCCGTTTCCGATGCGAAAAGCTTCGCCTCAGCGGCTTCTCGCGTGACGGTGGCGCCGGCGTCTTTCATTGCAGCGGCTCGCCGCACCAACAGGCGTGCCGCATCGATTTGCACCGCCATGTCGGCGAGCATCCACTGAATCTGCTGGAATTGGGCGATCGGCTTGCCGAATTGTTCGCGCTGCTTGGCGTACTGAACGCTGTCTTCGAGCGCGCCGCGGGCGATGCCGACAGAAATCGCTCCGATACCGATACGACCGCTGGTGAGCACCTTTAAGGTGTCGGTAAATCCCTCTCCTTCTTTTCCCAGGAGGCAATCGCGCGGCACGCGCACGTCCTCGAGAACCAGCTCGGCGGTATCGCTGGCGTGCATTCCGAGCTTGTTAAGGATTTTCCGGGCGGAGAATCCGGGAGTTGCAGTTCCGTTTCGGCCGGTTTCGAGGATGAAGGCGGAGATCGGCCGCTTTCTGTCTCCCTCGCCGGTGACCGCCATGATGACGATGATATCGGCGACAGCGCCTTGCGTGATGAACATCTTCGAGCCGTTCAGGACCCATTCGTCACCGTCCATTTTGGCATGGGTGCGCATGCCGGCGGCGTCGCTGCCCGATCCCGGCTCGGTCAAACCCCAGGCGCCAAGCTTCTGGCCGCTTGCGAGCGGGGCAACGTATTTTTGTTTCTGCTCTTCATTGGCGGCGACCATGAGGTGGCCGAGGCACAGCGAGTTTTGCGCGGCCATGTTCAGCGCGACCGATGCGTCCCATCGCGCGATCTCCTCCATGATGATGCTGTAGGCGAGCGCGCTCATGCCCGCTCCGCCGTATTCCTCCGGCACCATGATCCCGAGGAAACCGAGAGGGGCGAGCTTTTTCATGATGTCCAGCGGATACTCTCGCGTCGCATCCCGCTCGATGGCGCCCGGAGCAAGTTCTTTCAGCGCGAAATCGCGGGCCGTTTGCTCCAGGATGCTGAGTTCTTCGGATAGTTCGAAGTCCACTGTTCTCTCCTTTATCCTCTCCTTGATGCGTTGGGGTGGTTTTATCGCCGGATTCGGATCAATCGTAGGGTACAGGAGGACAAGCATTTGGATTGAGCCCGATGTCCAGGATGAATTCTAGCAAAGACCGGCGAGACTGTCAATGAGTATCGGCTTTTGCTTCGGCGGCTTTTCGTTCGAATATTTGGTAAAGTAAGGTGCAATGAGTACAACAGCGATTCTCGGAATCGATTTAGCCGCTTCTCCTCGCAGGCCGACCGGCATATGCCTTCTCACCGGCGGAAAAGCTGTCGCGCGGGTGCTTTATTCGGATGACGACATCCTCGCTGCGGCAGTTCCGGGAATCCGTCTGATCGTGGTCGATGCGCCATTGAGTCTGCCGGAAGGCCGTTGCTGTTTGAAATCCGAATGCGCATGCGCCGCCAGCGGCAAGCATTTCAGGAGATGCGATCTTGAAGTAAGAAACCTTGGCATCAGGATTCTGCCGTTGACGATCGGGCCGATGCGCAGATTGACTGAACGGGGAATGATGCTGAAACAGGAATTTAGTCGCAGCGGTTTTGAGGTGATAGAGACGTTCCCGCATGCCGCGCAAACGATCTGGAGAATTAAACGGACACAGGTGCAGAAGGGCATACGGTCATTTTTAAAGGGGGCGGGAATAGCATTGGAAGGAGTGGAATCGTTGTCGCTTGACGAACTGGATGCGGTGACGTGTGCGCTGGTCGGCGTCTACTATCTTGGCGAAAGATTTCTTGAAACCGGGACGCCGGATGAAGGTCGAATTATTTTGCCCGTACCTGGAACCTTGAAACTGGGAAGCGGCGAATGAAGTCAGGCCGCTCGAACGGATCATATAACCTCGGCTCCTCCCGCGATGTTCAAGGCGATTCCGGTGATGTTATCCGCCTTGCACAAAAATACGACGCCCTGGCCGATGTCTTCGGGGGTCTGCGGGCGGCCCAGAACTGTTTGGCGCTTGACGAATTCTTCAAATGCATGCTCGAGGTCGACCCCCAGAACGGTTGCCGCGGCAGGGGAGAGGCAGTCGGTCCACATCGAGGTCTTAAGATAGCCCGGACAAACCGCATTTACCGTCACATTGAAAGGGCCCAGTTCTTCGGCCAGCGATTGGGTGAGGGAAATGACGCCCGCCTTTGATGCTCCGTATGCGGCGACGCCCCCATGTCCCCGCTTGCCCGCGATCGAGGAGATATTGATGATGCGTCCGAGCCGCTGGTCGATCATGTGTGAGGCGACGGCCTTGCAGCAGAGGAACGTTCCTTTCAGGTTCACGTTCAGAACCGCGTCCCATTGCGACTCATCCATGGCCAGAACGGGAGCGGCGATTATGATGCCGGCATTATTGACGAGGATATGCAATCCGCCGAGCCCGTCGAGTGTTTGCGCCAGCATGTCTTGCACCTGGGAGTAATCGGTGATATCGGCTCGTATGGCGAGCGAGCGAACACCCCCCGCGGCGACTTCGCGGGCGGCCGCCTCGAGTTGAGTTTCGCCTGAGAGCTGATAATCGGGGGCATTCTTCGGTTTGGCGCCGATATCTGCGACGGCGACATGAACTCCTTCGGCGGCAAGCGACAGTGCGATCGCTTTACCCAGTCCTCTCGCGCCGCCGGTTACCAGGGCGCACTTGCCTTTCAGTTCCATCTCATTCCTTTCATTCCACCAAAAAAAGGATTGGTACGTATGAAAAATAGTTCGGCAGGACGAGGATTCGGGAGTCGGCCCCTGTGATTCCGCCCGCCCGTTCGAGCGCATCATCCACGGTCGGAGCGTATTCAGCGCCGACGCGTGCCGGCGCGTCAGGGTTTTCAGCCGTCGCTATAATAACTTTAGCGGCGTGGTCGAGCGCATACTGGTTTTCGTTGAACAGCCATATGGGATGAACGGGGGAATACGCGCTGCGATTATGATAGCGGTCGAGCAGTTCCTCATTTCTTATGAGACTATCGAGATGGTTTTTCTCGAGAGCTTCGGCAGACCCCGACTTTTCGAACAGGTCGAGCGCATGAATGTAGGATGGATGTTTCACGGGATCAATGCAGCCATCGCACTTGCTGACCAGAATGATCACGCCGCCCTTCCTGAGAACCGGCTTATTGCGCCAGCTTCGCATGATCGTCGTTGCGCCGACAATATTGACGATAGGGTTTCGGGTGTCGCCGTACAAGAGGTATTTCGCCATACCCGCGATAATAACGTCGGCCTGAGGTGAGCCGTGCAGATGCTGGCGGTCGGCGCATTCCCACTGCGGCTGCTGAATCGCCTTGTAATGGCCCGCAAAGAAACCCGCCCAGTTGCCCGTCGGATCGGGCACCCCATTCAAATAGAATATTTTCTTGCCGATGTACTCCTCGATTTTATCCATGACGGCGTCTTTGTGACGGCGATATCCGTGCATGCGGGGATCGCTGTGGACGGAGTCCGGCGCGCCGATAACGGAGAACTTGTGGTGTGAGTAGATACTGCGCGCGCTCCCCAGCCCAATGACGACCCCCTCTCCGCTGTAGCCGCCCCAGATGAGCGGAAAAACAGAGCCCACGTATACCGTGAGGTCCGATTCGATGAGAATCTTGTTGTGCTCGACAAGATCGCCCATGCGAGACGTTCCCATATTGATGAGGCCCGCCGGATCGTGCGCGTCGTGATTCAGAAAACGGTCGGGCCAGAATTCCTCAACGATCTCATCGGGGAGAACCGGATATTGGCCGCGATAGAAGCCTGTGAAGTCCTCCTTCGGCGGTTTGTCATGCGTCCCGTTTGCGCTTATCAAGGTTATGTTTTTTCTCTTTACGCCAGCATGCTCGAGTTCATCGAGGAGAACGGGGACGGCAAGGTGTTTTGGGCCGTACTTGAGCGGGTCGTCGAAAGCGATGGCGACTTTGCTTGAGCTGCCGACCAGATCGCGCAGCGGCGGCATTCCGAGCGGATTGGCGAGGGCGTCGCGAATGGCGGCGACGGGATCCTCGAGGGCGGGATAATCCGGTTTCGGTTCGGCCTGAATTACGACTGAGGAAGCAGGCACCGATATCTCGATCGGCTCGTCCCATCTGTCCACAAAAAGCTTCTTGCGGTTCATGCGAAACATCTCCTCCTTTAACAAAGCAGAGAGAACCCAGGCGGGATTTGATTATATTCATTGGATGTTCGAAGTGTCAAAGGTTCATCAGGACAAAATGGGCGACCCCAAAAGCTGGCGCAATCGATTCGCTCTTTGGCGGGGAGAAACGGGCAGGCGTCGCCGCAGTTTGCCCTCCTACCGTGAAAATATCACTTTTCCGCCGACCATGGTCATTTCGACCGATATCTCACGCAGGCGGGGTGCGGGGATCGCCAACGGGTTCTGGGACAGGACGACCAGGTCGGCGAGTTTTCCGGCTTCTATTGTTCCCTTGGTGTTCTCTTCGAACGCGGCGTAAGCTGCATTTGAGGTGTACATGCGGATAGCGTCGTCGACGCCGACGGCTTCCTCGGGGGTCACGCCCAGGCGATTGGCCGCGGAATAGATGCCGAGGATTGGGTCTGGCACCTCGATCGGCGCATCCGAGCCGGCGCAGACGGTTAGCCCGTGCTCGAGGAGCGAATGAAACGGATAGACGTTGCGTAATCTCTTGCCAACCCGTTTGCCGAGCCATTCGCGTTCGGAATAAATGAACGGCGGCTGCACCGAGAGGATGACGCCCAGCCTTCGAGCGCGTTGGATGAGGTCAGGCGTGATGACGGATGCGTGTTCGATCCGGTGCCGATGGTTTTCGCGCGGGTGTTCGGCGAGGGCGCGCTCGAGAATCCGGATGACGATGTCGCTCATGCGATCTCCAATACAATGAATCGCGAGCTGGATGCCGCTGCGGTGCGCCTCGAAAATCATTTTCTCAAGTTCTTGTTCCGACCATACCATGATTCCGCTCATGGCCGGCGCGTCGCTGTACGGCTCGTACATTACGGCCGAATGTCCGCCCAGCGAGCCGTCGCAGATGATCTTCCACGCGCCCACCTTGCAGGTCGAGTCGGGGCTTTCATCGTGAAGCTCGCTCGCCCTGGCCTGCTCGATATCGGAAGCCTCGGTCGTCATGATCATGAGGTACAGGCGCTGCGGGATTTTATTGCGAAGCGCCTTGAGGGCGCTTATTTCCAGATACCCCAAATTGCCTGACGGCCCATTCCCGCTGGTTTGCAGGATGCCATGTATGCCGGTGACTCCATAGGCGGCAAGCTGTTGGAACGTCTGCTCGGCCGCCTGCATGAAAGAGTCCCAATCGGGCGGCGGGACATTGTCGGTAAGAAGGGAAACTGCCGTCTCGCGCACGACTCCGGTGAGTCTGCCATTCGCATCTCGTTCGATTTCCCCCCCATGCGGGTTCGGGGTGTCGGCGGTGATGCCGGCGAACGCAAGGGCTCGCGAGTTGGCGACGGCAAGATGTCCGCAGTAACGGAGAATAATGAGCGGATGGTCCGGGATTTCACGGTCCAGTTCCCCGAGCGTCGGGAGGCGTTGTTCGGCAAGGCCCTCCTCATTGAAGCGGAGCCCGAGAATCCACTGGTCGGGCGTAGCGCCGGAAGTCTTATCCGCCAGGCGCTTAAACAGCTCGGCCATCGAGCGAACGCCATTAAGGTCGAGGTTCATTTGGAAGAACGCCAGCAGGATGGGGTGCATGTGGCAATCGATGAATCCCGGGAGCACCGTCATCCCGGCGAGGTCCATTTTCTCGCATTCGGGGCCGCATTGAGCGGCCAGTTGATCGTATGCGCCCACGGCTTTGATTCGAGAGCCGTCAATCAGGACAGCGCCGGCATGCGGCTGTGCCGGGTTCAAGGTCATGACATTCGCATTGTGTAACAAGAGCATTTTGCGTTCCCTTGGGCGGATTGATTCAGCGCCCTGTCTAGTATCTACCTTCCCGAAAGCCGACGATGATGATGAACAGTGCAATTGCCAGATACAGTAGTATACCAAAAATGAGAAGCGCAGAATTTATTCCGCCCAGAATAGCTCCGGCCAGAGCAAACGGTTTTCCTTCGGGAGGAGCCGCTCCCCGCTTTATTCTTGTAAGTTCCGTCAATCCGATGATGAATGCGGGTATTCCGGCGCAGGGGCCGCAAACGGCAAAGGAAAGTATACCAAGGACCAATGATGCGATTGCGTATCCGCCGGGCGAGGACGCCGAATGCGGGGGATACACAGGGTACGGCTCTTGAGGGGCGTTGTGTCTGTCGGACGTCGAATTCATAGGATCTTATTGACAGACCCGGTTCATCGGATCAGGAAGACCGACAGCTTGAATACCCATGCCAGCAGGAAGAGGATTCCTGAAAGCCAGCTCAGCGGTTTCAACGGAAGCTGCTTGACTTTGAGCCAAGGGTTGCTTCCATTGAATGCGGCAAAAAGAAAGACCGGCAAGAAGAGGATGCACATGAGAAACCCCAAGGCCCCAAGCGGCTGGGCCAAGAAAGCATCCCGAAATTCTGCCCGAGCCATGTGAGCGAACGCGGTGGTCATTCCGCAGGAAGGGCAGGGAAGGCCGGTTTGGGAATAAAAATTGCACGGGTGCAGCAGGAGTTGTTCGTGAGTCCCAAGACCGCGCGGATCGGGCTTCAGCCGATATGAGAGCAGCAGGGCGGCTGCAAGCGCCGCCGCAGTGAAGATGTTCAGAAGGCGCACCATGAGTGCGCGATTATTTTGAATGGGCGGGGACGCATCATCTGCAAGAAGCTTCTTATCTTCAGATGATGGCAGTATGCAGGGCGAGGGGAATCTCACGCTAAACCCTTTCTTCAGGCGGAGACGATATCCTGATCCGGCGGGAATCCGGCCAGACCGAACATGTCGCGATATGCAGCTGCTGAAGCCGCGATAGCGATGGGAGTCGTGATCAGCCATCCCAGCACCAGAACGTAACCGGCTGTGTGGACAAGAATCAGCACAAGTGCGAACAGCGTGAACTGCATTCGGCGATCGGCGATCAACGGAAATGTGAAGAGGAAGATCACCTGGGCTAACAGCAGAATAATGATTCCGATAAGCGCGCTGGCCAGGGAGAGGCCAACGAAAACGAGGAGAAAGAAGAAGAATCCGGCCAGAAAGGACTCGCTAAACAAGTCAAAGCCTTTGAAGAATCGCCGGATATCCGATTTCCCGCCTTTCATGCGGTCCAGCGCCATGAGGCACATCCCGCACGTCAGCGGGCCGTACAGGATCAGTCCTCCGAGACACGTGCCGATAATTACGTTGTAGATCAGACTCGCCAGAAGGAACATTCCGACGTCCGATTTGAATATCTGCCATCCTTCCTTGAGCCAGCCGCCGATTTTGACTTCGGGTTTGCCTCCCGGCACAGTCGTCATTGGGCCACCTCGCTTCCTTATCCTTGACTTCTCTCTTCCTCAAACTGGAGCTTTATTGATCTCAGATTAAGACAGACAAGCAGGACGACCGGATAGATGAGCTGGAAGAAAACCGCAACAATTCCGGCAATCACCAGAAAGATCATTTGTTGTTCCGGGGTGAACTGGTCGCTCACCATGCGACTTTGGGTCGGGAAAAGGAAAAACAGGTTGATTGCGAAGGCGATAAGGATCCAGATGATCAAGGCCACAGCGGTGCTGATCGACAGGCTTCTTCCCCAGGGCCTCAGCCGCAGCAGCCCTATACCGCCGATGATTAACAAGATTCCCAGTCCGATAATAACGATTCCATTGATAATGTTATAAGCTTGCAGCGGGCCTGCGGACTCAAAACCGGTTAGCTCTTGTTCTTCGGCAAATTTCTGGAAGACGGGTCCGAGAAATGAAGTGAAAATGGAGCCTAATCCGCAACAAGAGTAGAAGAGCGCCGAATAGACGATGTTTATGATTCCGAGGGCGACAACCCCGCCGGAGGGCTTTCGCGGGGGCAGAGGCGGGGGCATCTCATTCTGGAAGTCTGTCACAGTATCTCCTTTTCGTTTTCTTTTAACAGATAACGGTGACGAGCAGACAAATCTTACTATAGCGCAACTGGAGTGTCAAGGAAAGCATGCATGGGCGCGGGGGAGACTGCAAGGGGGATCTTCACTTGGGCGGTATGTCCGGGGAGCGTTTTCAGTATTCGCGAGTCTCTACGAGCATGGGGAGTGGCTCCTAGTGCTTCACGAGTTTGATGTTGTACATTCTGTAGAGTTCTTCATTCACATCCCGCTTCTGCGGTAGAAGTTTTTCCCGGAAGACGAGGTGGAATTGACGCAACTCACTATCCGAACAATCCGGCATTATCGGCATGATCGTGAAATTATGGAGGCCTTCCGAAAGTCTGAGGGTTGTCTGTACTTCCCATACGCCTGGTTCGGGGATCGGGCCGTCGTCGCCCATATTGTATATTTTTGTTGCAAACTCATTATCGATATATAAAGCATAGGCTTTTGGCGGATTAGTTATCACGAGGTCGTAAGCTCCATCCTGGTCAACTCTCATTTCCCAGATGAGCGAGTTAGAAGTGCGCCGCTGAATGGTGGCTGTGAGTCCATCTGCGCTTGCTATCTCGTAGGGCGTTATTGGCTCAACAGGCTGCTGCCGGTTCCCATCCCTGTGGGGAAGGAGCAAGGGTCCATAGAACAGGCCGACGCAACCGAGGAAGACCCAAGCGGCAATCGATTTTCTTTCCCGCACGAACAGGAAAAAGATTACAGCGACGGCTGAGAGACTGATGAGCAGCCCGATAATCACGGGCCGCGGGCGGTAGAGAAATCGAACCGTATGTTCGCCCTCAGGAACGGGTAATCCGCGGAAGAGGTAGTTTGTTCGGTACATCTTTACCGGCTTGCCATCGAGGTATGCCTTCCATCCGGGGAACATGAAATCGCTCACGAACAGGAAACCCGGGCGCGGAGCGCGAGTGCGGATTTCGACCCGATCGTTTCCATATGAGAGGATCTCTGTTTGCTCCTTGATCTGTTGGAGTCTCTCGGTTTCCTCGGGCGCAAGGTAAGGTTGCTCGGCCAAGGTCTTCTTTATTGAATCGGGCAGGTCATCTTCAATGAAATGAGTGTTCAACGGATCAAAATCAGGGGCAAGCATCCTCTGCAGCATTTCCTTACGTTCCAGTTTCTCGACGTTATATACGATGAATGCCCGCGGGAGAAAGTATTCAACATCAATCCGGGTGTTCAAGAGGCTTCTCACTCGCCTGCTGTCGATCGTCTTGACGAAGAAATAGTTGGGGTCCGACAATCCCCACTGATAGCCGAACTTGCTGCAATGGCTGACTCCCGGCACAATGCTGTTGAAGAAGAGGAAGGGATAATTGATATTGAGATAGGACAAGCCCAGTCTTTCCTGCTCTTCCGGCGGAAGCACAACAAGCCTCTCATTTATGGAATTGGTCACGAGGGATTTCGTGTCGACGATCCCGGGGTCCTCTGCGAGGTAATAGCTTATGTGCGTCTCATCCGACGGGTCGTTTTTCCGATACGTGACGTAAACCAGGTCGACGATAATGACAGCGATGATTATGACCGAAACGAAATTTTTCCGCCGTTGGTCATCTAACCTAATGAATAACAGTAAGATCAGAATCGAGAGGAGGACCAGGAAAGGAGCGTCATACGGATTTGGATTGTCGAGTATTATCGATTTCACGCCAGGAACGAAATATCCCGTTACAGAAACGATCAGAAGACAAATAAAAGATATGGCCGATATCTTCAAGATCGATTTGCGGGAAACGGAAGAGGTGGTTATCGCGTCCATTCCGTATCCGGCCAATATCGAGAGGCAGAAGACATGCAGAATCAAGAATCTTCCCGGACACCTCAATTGGTTGAACGGAGGCACGTAATCGTAGAGGAATCTTTGAAGCGGAGTGCTGATAAAAGACCTCATCGCGTACACGGAAGTCAGGACGATGACAAACAGCAGGAATTTTTTGAAGCGGTATCTTTTGTCGGGGAGTGCCATGCCGAGAACGACCAAAAGAATGGGAATGATTCCGACATAATGGTCCTTTTCGGTGGACGCCACTTCAGGGAAAATATACCCGTACAGGAACTGAGAGGGCGTACAGCGGTAAATCATTGTGTCCAGGAAAGAATAGCCCCCGCGAACCCAATTGTCGGCGTATTCCAGATTCGGCAGGAATTGAACCGCGATGAGAGAGACTCCCAGCGCTGCCGCAGCAAGAAATCCGGCTGTTCCTCGCGCGTAGATTTTTGGCTCAAAATCCCGCAGATTATCGAATGGCGAAAGAATCGCGAATAGGCCTATGAACAGCATTGCAGGCAGGAAATTGACCGCGTAATTCGCGAAGTACATCAAGCCGAACAACAACGCAAAAAAGGCGATATTCCTTTTCTCCGACTTCGATAATAACCGGTAGGTGACCAGGAAAATGAGCGGCAGCCAGATGAAGGTATGCACCGAGCCGGGCTCCAGCCGGACGGAGTCGTCGAACCTCAGATTAAATCCCCACACGATCGACCCGACGAGAGCGCCCCATCTGTTGATTTCGAGGTTTCTCATGACGAAATAAAAAAGAATTGCCGCGGCCGCCTTCGCCATGAAGAGATACAAGATGAAATTCGTGAAAGGAAGGCCGTTCTGATGATCATTGAACAACGAGAGGATTATGGTCGGAGGGTACAGCATTCCGGAAACGGGAAAGCCCAGGTACGGCATTCCGAAGCCTCTGGAGGGATACCAGAGACAGCTTTCCTGATTCCGCACGATATCAGTAGTGAGCGAAAGATAATTATAGGTATGAAGGAAATCGTTTCGGTAAGGGAAAATCTTCGGGAAAACCGAAATCGAGAAGAAAACATTGAAATTGATGAGGAAAGGGAGTAAGAGCAGGAGGAGGATGACGAGCAGGTCGTACTTATGTCGCGATACGCTTTCCCTTTTCAGTATACCCATAGATTGGAGACATTCCTTCAAGAGGTTATTATAATTCCGCGGAGCGTTTATTTTCAAGGTGAAAACGCGAAAGCGCGCCGGAGTTGCGATGTTGTCCGAGATAATTTTTAAGAGGCAGAACAGGATAATTCCTCGCGTGCGGGACCTCCCGCGTCGCTCGGGGTCCAACGGGGATTAATAAGAAAGAGGAAAGAAAGGATTCTTCAACAGGAGGGAACAGAGGAAACACAGCACAGCGCGGCAAAGCTGCAACCAAAGGGTCTTGCAATATGGCCTTTTGATTCTCAAAAACCCATCTTTTACGAGGCCGATTGGAGTGACTAATTTGAGGCCGTTAATTGCTCGACGTTATTCCTTTGCTCCTATCTGCTGGAGCGACCGCACGAGGTCAATATAGCCTCCATGGGCGGCCCAGGCCATCGCCGTATGCCCGTTTTTATCGCGGATATTCAAATCGGCACCCCGCGAAATGAGCAGGTCGACCATTTCGGTGTTGCCCACACTACATGCTGACATGAGCGGAGTGGCGCCCTCAAAAGTCCGCACGTTGATATTTGCGCCATTGTCCAGAAGCTTTGTGACCAGGTTCATCCGCCCCCAATATGTGGCCACCATGAGCGGGCCTAAACCTTCTGGATGCAGCGGATCAACGTTGGCTCCCTTGTCAATAAGCAGTTCAGCGATTTCCTCATGCCCTTTTTGGGCCGCGTTCATGAGGGGCGTCCATCCGTCCGGAGTCGTTACATCCAAATTCGCGCCATTATCGATCAGTAATTTAGCAATCTGGAGGTTGTTTTGTCCGACGCAAACATGTAACAGCCCCCCGAGATAGTCCTTGTCATTCGCAACTTTTGGACTCTCCTCGATAAGCGCTTGCACCGTTTCGTAATGCCCATTTTTGATGGCCAACCCGCCGGCGGTCCAACCGGGGGCGCATTTTTCAAACGGGTCGGCGCCCTCCCGGAGTAATCTCCGGACTTCTTCGACTTTGCCCGCTTCAGCGGCTTGATGAAGAGGCGTGGTCGTTCTGTAAGCAGTAACGGTTTTCGTGTACGCGCGATTCTGCTGCGGTGCAGATGAAATGAAATTGAGGTAGGCCGAGTACAGCGGACTGTGCTGCGCAAATCGGCTGGACGCAATGAGGATGGCGCCGATCTCTATTCCGGCAAGAGCAAGCGCTGTAACGGGAAGACCCTTCCGCGCATGCTTTAACCATGCGGTCACAACCGCCAGTAAACCGAGGATGAGACTTGAACCCAGGAGCACCTGGAGCACCAGTTTGAAAGGAAAAGAAACTGTGATACGTGCAATAGCCCAGAACCACGGCGAGGAGCGATAGTCGGTGACGATGAAGAAACCTATCAGCAGAAGGGTCAAACAGAGAACCCCGGCAACCCCGAGGATCAGCGAAAGAAACGTGAAAACAGTTGCCAGGGCCGATCTTTTTTTCATCTTTATTGTCTCGTCCGTTGGCTTCCCCCTGTCACGGTGACTGCAAGACATCCACCGAGGCGGCCAAAACATTAACCGGCGCTCACTCCCTTGCTCCCGCACTTTGAAGCGCCCGCACAACATCTATGTGACCCTTATGGGCCGCCCATCCCATTGCGGTGTGGCCGTTCTTGTCGCGGATGTTCATGTCGGCGCCCCGCGAAATGAGCAGTTCCGCGATTTGGGTATTCCCGACGTTGCAGGCCGCCATTAAGGGGGTCCAGCCCTCCGCGCTTCTCACATTAATGTCGGCGCCGTAGTCCAGAAATTTTTCGACCATTTGTGCATTCTCATCGAGGACCGCCATTGTGAGCACATTCCAACCCATTCGATTTTTGAAATTGACATCGGCGCCGCTTTCGAGGAGGAGATCGGCCATTTGCCAATTCTGCATATCGACGGCATGCATGAGGGGAGGCATGCCCATTACATCCGTCTTACCCGTCTCGGCGCCGTTATCCAGGAGCATGCCCGCAATATCAAGTTGGTTTTCGGTGGCTGCAACGAGTAGAAGCTCTCCCAGGTATCCTTTATCGTTTGCAACCGCATCTTCTTCAAGAAATGCCTCGACCGTTTCTATGTGTCCGTTCTTTACGGCCAATCCCCCTGCAGTAAGAAAGCCCGATTTTACATAGGGATCGGCTCCATCTCTCAGCAGCGCCTTCACTTCCTCTGTTCTGCCCGCTTCGGCCGCTTTCATGAGTGGGGTGGTCGCAGTCGTGACATTTGATACGCCGCGCAGCATGGCCTGCAACTGCTGCAGATCTGCGCCGGACGCAGTAAGAGAGGTGGCGCTAGAGGCTTTTCCTGCGAAGGTTATACCAAAGGAAATGAGAATAAGAGCCACCGCAATGAATGGAGTTGTTTTGGTTGCTTTTTTGAAAAAAGCGACGATAATGGCCGTCACGCCAAAGGAGAGAGCCAGTGCGTGCATGTAGAGCGAAATGCGACCGACGGTCGAAAGTACCAGCGTCAGAGGACCAATCAATTCCGATGGCAAACGACCGCCGAGAAGGATGGGTCCGGAAATCAGGAGAACGGTTATCGGTAGGGCGAGTATGACGACGATAAGCCCTATGATCGAGAGAGCGAGAACGAGTTTTGATTTTATGGGTCTTGATGCTTTTTCTTCCATTTTTTTCTCCTTGATCTGCGGGAAAAGCGCAATTCATCACTCCGATTCATCGCGCCCTGTGGGCCAATGAGTTGCGCCTCCGGACATCGACGGACTGCAAAAATCTAAGGGTTGGTTTTCGATCAAGAAAGTCAAAAGAGAGAGTCACGCGAAGCTTTGGGAGGCTTTTTCTCTCCCGCGAATACCGGACTGTGAGTCATCTCAACTCAGTCATTAGTTTCTCTTATTCTTCGGGCCGACCGAGAACGATGAGAAATGCTGTATGTCGATGGTGATCTCGTTATGCTCGGAATCGACCGTTCCGCCGAGCGGCGTCCAGACTGGATGCGCCGGATCGCTTTCATCGTAGCAGTAAATCTCGAGCATGCCTTCATCAAGGCCGGCGACCTCATCGTCGGTGTACCTGATGGTGAGAGTCATCGGTTCAATGAACTTGGGCTTTTCAAGTCCCTGCGCATCGAGCATTCGCATCGCGAACAAAGGAGTTTCGCCCGGCATCACCTCGGTCTCTTCTTCGATGGTGAATGGAGTGCTGATCTTGACCTTGAAGTTTTCCTCGAGGGCGCCCGGCGGAACGATGAGGTTCGTGCCGCTGTTGTCGATGAGGACGCCGCCAAGGTCCATATCCATATCGGCCTCGATATCGAAGGTGACCACACGCAGCTCATATGTCGGATGATTGTAGTATGCATACACCAGACGATTCCCTTCGGGTGACAGCCGCAGGAAAGCCTGGTTTCCCGCTAAATGAATCTGGCTGAACTTGCTCGGTTGATTTGGCCTCGCATCGGCATAAACGAGATCAAAATCACAAGGCGTTATGTCTTTCGGTGTCGCGAATTTCCAAGCCCTGTTTACGTCCTCTTGATAAAAGACGAGCGATTCGTCATAGGAGAAACTGGCTGGGAGTTGGGTGTTTGGGGAAGGGGCTACCCGTTTAATTCGTGGATCGTCCAGCGAAATTGGAGGCGGGGCAACGCCGTCGAGAATATCTTCAATGTCATAAAGGATATAAACATTACCGCTATCGAGCATCATATTCTCGCCGGCTGCGAACAGGATTTTGTTTCCCGACGGCGCCCAGATGCCTCCTGCGATGTAACACTTATATGGATGGAAAGAGGTGAGAAAGAACCCGGGGGAGCCGGCGACGGCCTGTCCGTCGGGTTCGATGGGGATGTATGCGAGATTGCCCGCATTGGCGCAGAGGAGCGCGTCGCCCCACGGCAGGTTCATGATGATAGGCGCCATGGTCCTGCCGGTGCTGAAATCGAAAGAGACACGCGATTCCGGCAGCGGGCTTTCAAATTCGCGAATCGGTCCCTCGTTTGGATCGATTGGAGCGATCTTCAGATGAAGAGGGGCTGCCCACCACCATTCATAACCATCTTTCCCGAATTCCATGTGGTCGGCCGTCATGAACAGGACGTGCCGGTTGTCGGGCGCCCATGCAATCGGAAAGTAAGGAAGAACCGTCTCGTAATCCTGCGAAATATCCCATGGATGGTCCAGGTCGTCGAGTCGGGCGACTCTGACTCTTGCCTGCCAAGAATAGATGCTGGTTTCAATAAAGGCGATCATCGAGCCGTCGTGAGACCACATAGGCCAACTCGCGGCGCTATAAGGGGTGACGGAGACAATCTTTTCCTTTCCGATGGCAATCGAGCGGTTGCTGGGAGAGAAGAGGCTTTCATAATATTCGGCGACTGCGGTTGTATCTGTCTTGGCCAGGGTGGGCGGGGATGGCCGCGCATATGATACAAAGCGAATTCCGCCATCGAAGCGGCTGCCGGTAAGAGCAAGCGCCGGGTGAAGGAGGGATTTCTCAATGCTCTTGACATGTTTTCCAGCGTATTTGGTCACTATCTTTTGAAATCGGTCCTGAATCCTGTCCATCGTTGTCACATTGAGTCCGGCGAATGGGTTCTGTGCCACCGTGGATACCACCTGAACTTCTTTGGCGAAGACGAGCGCTTGCTTATGCGGCTCAAGCCTGTGTTCTTCTCCACTTGTCGAGAAGGCTGCCTCTCCACTTATGCAGGTGACCGCCGGCGGGTCAGCCTCCATAGTCAGGATCGAATTTGATTCAACGGCAGCGCGAGCCGGGCCAAAAGTGACAGAGAATGGATTTTCCAATTTGCCTGTTGCAAGAGCGAGTTTGCCACTGTTGAGGGATAAGGCATCAGAATGGTGTACAGTTATCTCTGCGGGGCCCTCGGTCATCAAGCGAATGCCCCTGAATGAAAGGATTGATCGATGAGAGCCAGGCATCCTGAGTCGCATGCCATCGTGGATTTTTTCTCCCGGTTTCAGTTGTTTCCATTCACCGGAACACATTTGCTGGATTCCATCGGAACAGCGGATAACGAAAGCGCCAAGGCTGGGAATTGAATGATGTCCCTGAACGAGTTCTTCTTTGGTGCTGCTCGATACCTCAGGGGAAGAAGCGGGGTTTGATGACGGACGTGCAAGCAGAAAGGTATAAACAAGCAGCAGGAAAATCATTAATCCTATTACAGTGAAGAGCTTGGTGAGGGATTTGAGGGGTGCACTTTTCATGCCCGACTCTCCTTTAATGGCGCCATTTTTCGCGCTAACAGAAGGTGATGTTCTTCAAAAAACAGGATTATTGTGCCGCTCCTTCGCTTTGAAGCAGTCTGACGATGTCTATATTCCCGGAATAACCAGCCCAGGCCAAGGCCGTGCGACCTTCGTTATCCCTCATATTCATATCAGCTCCCCTCGAGAGGAGCAGTTTAACGGCCTCAATCTGTCCGCCCTCACACGCCGCCATGAGGGCAGTAGCGCCACGGATGAAACCCCGGGCGTTTATGTCGGCGCCTCGGTTCAGCAACTTGGCAATCGTATCGGTATTCCCTACATAAGCGGCCATCATCAATACCGTCCAACCGGTAAAATTGGCTGCGTTGACGTCTGCCCCTTTCTCAAGGAGTAATCCGACGATTTCCTCATTGTCATGATCGACCGCATGCATCAAGGCAGTCCCTCCGAAAGAAGATTTTTTTTCCAGGTCGGCATCATATTTCAGCAGCAATCGAGAGATGTCGGTATGGTCATAGTCGGTTGCCATATTCAGCAAATCGCCAAGACAGGATTTGTCGTTTGCGATTGCGTCTTCAAGCAGAAAAACTTTTACTGTTTCCATGTGACCGTCACGGACTGCAAAGCTACACGCGGTCCAGCCGTTAGAAGCATTTTCGAGCGGGTTTGCCCCTTCCTGCAATAAGCGGGCGACTTCCTCCGTTTTGCCTGCCTTGGCCGCTTTCATCAACGGCGTCCGTGCGGCTCGTGTTATTGATGCGTCATCGTCCATCATAAACATTTGACCCATGCCCGCATTGGCTGTCTTTACAGGAAATATCTTCAAGTATCTTCCTGTAAGAGACAGCGCAATTGAAATGAAGGCAAGTACGACGACGGCAAAAGGCAAAGCCTTGCGAGTCTTCTTGATACATGCGAGAAAGACGGCCGCCAGCCCGAGTCCGAGCGTCAATGACGCTGCGGCGTAGGAAGAATATTTAATTGTCGAAAGTATTCCTGCGAGAGGAGCGAGGACTTCAGAAGGAAGGACGCTTGCGGCAACGAAAGCAGCAAGAGCGGCTCCAGCAAGCAGGAAGGCAAGTACTCCAAGAAGAAGACCGATTATCGAGAGGACCAGAACGAGTATTGATGTTTTAGGGGTTTCATTTCCATCCATTTTTTCCTCCCGCAAGCTGAAGACAGAAAACAAGTCCGACGACGTTGATCTTGTCTTCAGGAACCCGCCTGTCGGAACCTACAATGCGGAGCTTCGTGTATGAACTCGGGCCCCAAATGGAGTCACTCCCTGACAGCGTGTAAGTTATTTTTCAAGCCGACTGAGAACGATGAGAAATGTTGAATGTCGATGGTGATCTCGTTATGCTCGGGATCGACCGTTCCGCCGAGGGGCACCCATGCGGGATGCGCCGGATCGCTTTCATCGTAGTAGTAAATCTCAAGCATGCCTTCATCCAGACCGGCAACCTCGTCGTCGGTGTACCTGATGGTGAGAGTCATCGGCTCGATGAACTTGGGTTTTTCCAGTCCCTGCGCATCGAGCATCCTCATCGCGAACAGAGGAGTTTCGCCCGGCATCACCTCGGCCTCTTCTTCGATGGTGAACGGAGTGCTGATCTTGACCTTGAAGTTTTCTTCGAGGGCGCCCGGCGGAACGATGAGGGTCGTGCCGCTGTTGTCGATGAGGACGCCGCCGAGATCCGTATCCATATCGGCCTCGATATCGAAGGAGACCACACGAAGCTCATAGTCGGGGTGGTTGGCGTACGAGTAGGCGACGCGGTTGCCCTCGGGCGACAGCCGCAGGAACATCTGATTACCGGGCAGATGGATTTGGGTGAATTTGCTCGGCTGATCGGGCCGGGCGTCGGCGTAGAAAAGATCGAAATCACAATTGAGTAAAAGGGCAGGATACCAGGCGGTCCAGGCGCCATTCACGTCTTCCTGGAAGAACACGAGCGATTCGTCATACGAGAAGCTGCCGGGAATTTGAAAATTCTTTGAGGACGCGACTCTTTTGATGCGCGGGTCATCGAGCGTGCGCGGGGGCAGGGCGAGACCGTCAAGGATATCCTCGACATCATTCAAGATAAACACGTCGCCGTTATCGAACCGTAAATCCTCAGCGGCCGCAAACAGGATCTTGCTTCCCGACGGCGACCAGATGCCGCCGGCGATAAAATCTTTTCGCGGGTTGAAGTTCGTGAGGAACAATCCGGGCGCGCCCGCGACGGCCTGGCCGTCGGGTTCAATCGGGATGTACGCCAGGTTGCCCCAGTTGGCGCAGAGCAGCGCGTCGCCCCACGGCAAATTTATTATAACGGGTGAAATGGTTTTTCCAATCGGCAGCGGAAGGGAAATGGGAAGGTCGCTGAACGGGCTTTCGAACTCGCGGAGCGGCCCTTCAGCCGGATCGATGGGCGCGATCATGATGTGGTATGGACCTTCCCACAGGATGCTCGCGTTCGGGTCGGGATTCACGCTGTCCGGGACCATGAAGAGCACGTGGCGGTTATCAGGCGCCCACGCGATGGGGAAGAACGAAAGCACATCGTCGTGGTCCTGCGAGATATCCCACGGATGATCGAGGTCGTCGAGCCGGGCTACCCGCACCCGCGCCTGCCAGGCGTAGACGCTGGCCTCGATGAACGCGACCATCGAGCCGTCGTGCGACCACATCGGCCAACTCGAGCCGAAGTGGGGAGTGAGCGGGATGGCCTTTTGTTTTCCAATGGAAATCGAGCGGTTGCCTGGCGCAAAGATGTTGTCGTAGTAATCGGCAACGGCGGCCGCATCGCGCTGAGCCAGCAGAAATGGCCGCGGCCGCAGGTATGAAGCGAACTGCAATCCATCGGCGAAGAAACCGCCGGTGCAGATATTGGGGCGCTGAGCGCGCGCAGACTGGAATTTCTCTTGCGCCCGCGCGTATTTCGCCAGCACCTCTTCAAACCGGTTTCGAATCCGGTCGAGCGTTGACACTTTCAACCGTTTAAAGGGGTCATCTAGTTGAGAAGACGTGAGCGACGGTTGCTGGCCGGAGAGATCGGCCTGCGAGCCCGGCTCGAGCATATACTGTGCTCCGTTCGCCGTGAGGATGGCTTTGCCGGTTACACAAGCGAGGGTTGGCGGTTCGGCTGCAAGTCTCATGACGGAATCAGACATCTTTACGCATCCTGCGCCGCAGAATATTTCGGGCGTCTCCGCTACCGATCCCGCAGCGACAGCGATAGTGCCGCTCTGAATCGAAAAACTGCGGATGTTCCTGATAGAAATCTCAGCCGGCCCGTCCGTCAAGAGCCGGATGCCGCTGAACGACAGGAGAGACCGGCGCCCCACCGGCATCCGAATGCGCATGCCCGGCGCTATATTATCTCCCGGATGCAGCGGCTCCCAATCGGCGGCGGATTTCCGGAGGATACCGTCAGAGCAGCGAATGACGACGCCGTTGATCTGATGCGAGAAGGTTCGCTTGAAATAGAAGTGCGTGAAGATGAGGGTGGAAATAACCAGCAGGGCCAGCACTGCGCCGAGTCCAAGCAGCAGGTTCCTGAAAATCTTTCCGGCGCTCGGAGTTTTCATGAAGATTCCCCTCCTTCGGAAGCCGAAAAAGAACTGCGGGCGCTGAATATAGAATGTTTTCTTACTGGTGAGAGATTGCCTGTCTCCTTTTCTGAATCGTTTCCTTAGTCGATAATAATATCACTACAGATAACCGATGTCAAATGTTTTACCGAGATCGGAGGGGGTCCGGAATTGGGAGCCCGGTTTTCCAAAACAGCTTTTCGATTTCGAAAAACTGTCGGTGGATTCTGAAATTCATTCAACCGCAAAGGCGCAAAGGCGCAGAGGCCGCAAAGATGGAATAAAAGGAGTATTTAAGAGGTCTTGTTGTGCATTGTCTTTCTCTGCGCTCTTCGCGTCTTCGCGGTGAAAAAAGCTCTTATAAAAACAATCTCAAATTAGTCACTCTGATCGGCCTTATAACACATGGGTTTTTGAGAATCAAAAAGGCCATGTTGCAGTTATCCTGGACAGCAGTGAAAAAGTTCAAGAAGAAAGAACATCGTATCCCCCCGGGGTATAAACCGTGGGCATCGTATTAATCGACCGCCACCATGACACTGGAGGCTTTAATCATCGCATATGCTTCTTTTCCCACCTCCAGGCCGAGTTTTTTTGCGGAATTGATTGTGATGATTGATACCACTTTCTGGCCGTCGCCCAGTTCGATTTCAATCTCCGCGTTTACGGCTCCCATTGTAACTCTGGATACCTTTCCCTTCAACAGATTTCTGGCGCTGACTTTCATAAGTCACCTCCGTTTTCCGAATCCTAACTATCGTTTAAATATGACATTTATTTTCTTCCCTGCAATGCTTCCTTCGGAGAAAGAACCATTGCCTGTTTCCGGAATTTGAGACATTCGCAATAGAAAAAAGCGGTGAGGAAATCAACGTAATCTGTGGACACTGTCTGAAGCGGGAATAGCTGCGGGGACATGATCGGAATCGTGTCCCCGCAGGTCTTAATCTCTTACAGCTTCTCGACGCGGACGGCGCAGACCTTGTATTCCGGGATCTTGGCGACCGGGTCGAGCGCTGGATTAGTGAGCGCGTTTGTCGGGCTTTCGGAGAAGTGGAACGTCATCGAGACCTCGCCGGGCGCGGAGTCGGCGGTGACTTTCGCGCGCGCGGTCACCTCGCCTCGCCGCGACTTCACCCTGACCATTTCGCCGTCGGCGATGCCGAGGCTTTGAGCGTCGCGCGCGTTGATCTCGACGAGTTCTTCTTTCCGCATGACGTTGAGGCCGCTGACGCGGCGCGTCATCGTGCCGGTATGGTAATGGAACAGGCTGCGCTCGGTGGTGAGGACGAGCGGGTACTCCGCGTCGGGGAGTTCCGCGGGCGGCCGGTACTGGAGCGGAGTGAATTTGCCCTTGCCGCGACTGAACTGGCCGGTATGGAGGAAGATGGTGCCGGGATGCTCCTTTGTCGGGCACGGCCATTGGAGACCGTTCCGGTCGATGCGGTCGTAGGTGATGCCGGCATATTGCGGCGTCAGGCTTGCGAGTTCTTTGAAGATTTCCTCGGCGGAATCGTACGAGAAGTCCTTGCGTCCCATACGGGTGGCGATCTCGGCGATGATCTGCCAGTCGGGCTTGGCGTTTCCGACAGGCCGGATCGCCTGCCGTACTCTTTGGACGCGTCGCTCCGTATTTGTGAACGTGCCGTCCTTTTCCGCAAACGTTACGGCCGGCAGGACCACGTCGGCAAGCTGCGCCGTCTCGGTCAGGAAGATATCCTGCACGACGAGAAAATCGAGAGCTTTGAGCGCCTCGCGGACGTGGTTGAGGTCGGGATCGGAGAGCATCGGGTTCTCGCCCATGATGTACATCGCCCGAATCTTTTCGTGCGCGGCCGCATTCATCATCTCAACTACGGTCAATCCCGGCTTTGGGCTGAGCTTGCTTCGCCACGCTTTTGAGAATTTGTCGCGGAATGCCTCGTCTGCGACCTGCTGGTATCCGGGGAACACGTTGGGCAGCGCGCCCATATCGCAAGCTCCCTGCACGTTGTTCTGCCCGCGCAGCGGATTGACGCCGGACGATTCCTTGCCGATGTTGCCGGTGAGCATCGAGATATTGGCGACGGCCAGCACGTTATCGGTTCCGTGCGTGTGCTGGGTGATGCCCATGGCATAGAGGATCGATGCCGGTCCGTTGGTCGCATACATGCGGGCGGCCTCGGCGATTTTGTCTTTCGGCACGCCGGTAATTTTCTCGACATCGTCGAGGTCATACGCCAGCGCTGATTGTTTGAATGCCTCGAAGTCCTCGCATCTGTTTTCCACGAAGCTGGAATCGAACAGGCTCTCTTCGATTATCACGCGCATCATGCCCATCAAGAGAGGCACATCGGTGCCGGGCCGCTGGCGCAGCCAGATATGGGCGAAGCGGACGAGGTCTATCTTTCTCGGGTTGGCGACGATCAGTTTGGCGCCGTTCCTCACGGCCTTCTTCACGCGCAATCCGATGACAGGATGGCTGGCGGTGGTATTGGAGCCGATCGAGAAGATGCAGGCCGCGCGTTCGATTTCGCCGATGGAATTGGTCATGGCGCCGCTGCCGAATGCCGTGGCCAGACCGGCCACAGTGGGGGAGTGTCAGAGGCGGGCACAATGGTCGACGTTGTTTGTGCCCATCACCCCCCTCGCAAATTTTTGGAAGAGATAGTTGTCTTCGTTGGTACATCGGGCCGACGAGAGGGCTGCAAATCTATCGCCGGTGTATTGCGAGAATTTTTCGGCGATGAGATCGAGCGCTTCATCCCACGATGCCTCGACGAAACTCCCCTTCTTCTTGATGAGTGGTTTTCTCAGCCGGTCGGGATGGTGGATGAAGTCGTGTCCGAACCGGCCCTTCACGCAGAGATTGCCCGCGTTGACGGCGTTTCCGGCGTCTCCTCTTGCGCTGACGACGGTTCCTCCGCGAACGCCGAGATAGATGCCGCAGCCGACTCCGCAATAGGGGCAAACGGTTTTGACTTCGTACGCCGGATTCAGGTATTTCTTCGGCTCGAGCGCGCCCACGGGGCAGCTCGCCACGCAGAGGCCGCACGAAACGCATGTGGTTTCGAGCAGCGGACCGGTTCCGCCGGTCGACGTGATGCGGTAGTTGAGGCTCAGCGCGCCGATACCTTGGACCTCCTGGCAAATGCGGACGCAGCGCCCGCAGGCGATGCATTTGTTGGGGTCTCGTTCGATGAAGGGGTGATCCAGATCGCGCGGCAGGAGCGGGGCATCCTGCGGCGATTTCAGGGAAGCGACGCCATACTCCGTGGAGAGATCACGGAGGTCGCAATGATTTTGCGCTTTACAGCCACACTCGAGACAGCGGGCGGCCTCGCGCATTGCGGCGTCTTCGCTGTACCCAAGCTCGACCTGCCGGAAATCGATAATCCGTTCCTTTGGAGAAATCGCCGGCATTTTCTGGCGGCGCTGTTTCTCTTTGGCGGCAAGTTCCTTCCCGAAATCGTGCTCTTTAACTTCGAACAATTCGCCCCGGCTGATTTCGAAGGGCATCTCATTGAGAGCCAGCGGTTTGCCATTCAAGTAGCGAAGGATAGCCATTGCGGCCCTTCGGCCTGCGGCGATGGCCTGGACCGCTGTAGCGGCGCCACTGACGCAATCGCCTCCGGCGAATACTCCCTTCATATCGGTGACGAGCGTATCCTGATTCGCGACGATATTTCCCCACTTGGTTGCGATCTCGCTCGTGCCGTCGATGGGGGCCAACTCCGGCTTCTGGCCGATTGCGGCGATGACGGAGTCGACCGGGAGGAGGAATTCGGAGCCTTTCAGGGGCTGGGGGCTGCGGCGCCCGCTTTTATCCGGCTCGCCGAGCTCCATCTTTGTGCATTCAATCGCCTTAACTCTCCCGTTGTCGCCGACGATCCTGGTGGGCGCGGCCAGGAAATGCAGTTTTACTCCTTCTTCCTCGGCCTCTTCGACCTCCCAATCGGTTGCGGGCATTTCGTGTCGCGAGCGCCGGTAGATGATGGTAACTTCTTCGGCTCCGAGCCGGAGCGATGTGCGGGCGGCATCGATCGCGGTATTTCCGCCGCCGATGACGGCGACTCGTTTGCCGATGTTGACGGTTTCGCCCAGCACGACCGAGCGGAGGAAGTTGGTGCCGGGATAAACTCCTTCGAGGTTCTCGCCGTCGACGCGCATGGTTGAACTCTTATGAGCGCCGATGGCGAGGAAGACGGCATCATAGCCGTCCTTGAACAGGCTGTCTATCGTGAAATCCTTGCCGAGCGCCTGACTGGTCCTTATTTCAGCTCCCATATCCACGATGGCCTGGATTTCGCCATCGAGGGTATCCTGCGGCAGGCGGTAATCCGGAATCCCGTAACGCAGCATGCCGCCCGCCTTCGGAAGCGCCTCGAACAGGGACACACCGTACCCTTCGCGGCACAGGTAATAGGCAGCGGACAAGCCTGCGGGGCCGGCGCCGACAATGGCCACTTTCTTTCCGGCAGCGGGTTTGATTTTGGGGACGAATTTATTCGGTCCGGCCAGTTCCTGGTCGGCTGCAAATCTCTTCAGGGCGCAAATGGGGATTGGGTCGTCCACCAGTGCTCTGCGGCAGGCGGATTCACAGGGATGCGGGCAGACGCGCCCGATGATTCCCGGCAGGGGAAGCCGCTCTTTAATGACTTCGACCGCCTCCGCATACGCTCCTCTCGCGATCAGGGCCAGGTATCCTTGAATATCTATGCCCGCCGGGCACGCTTTCTGGCAGGGGGCGACGCAATCGCCGTAATGGCCGGCGAGCAGCGTCTCGAGGCTGCGCTTGCGGGCGGAGATCACGTTTTCGCTTCGGGTTTCGATGACCATGCCGTCAGCGATGCGGGTGTTGCACGAAGTCAGGAGGCCGTGCCCTTCGAGTTCGACAACGCACAGTTGACAGGACGCGATCGGGCTCAATTGTTCGTCATGGCAAAGAGTAGGAATGCGAATATTGTTTTCCTTACAGACCTGCAGGATCGTCCGGTCGCTCTGCGCATAGACCGGGCGACCATCGATTGTTGCTTTCACACGTATCTTTTCCTGTTGTTGCGCGGGCGGTACCGACATAGAGTCTCCCTCTCTTCGATTTACGGCAGACAATCTGGTTATCCCCGGATTGAAAGGTTGAATTATTATGTCGGGGTGTTCAATCCGGTTTGAGCCGCCGGGAGCCCCCAGGGGGCTCATGCTGCATCTCCGCAATCGAATTTATTATATCTGATAAGGGGAAAATGGTGCAAGAAAAAAAGGAGGCGGGCAGCGATTCCGCAACCCGACATTCGGAAGTGAGTGAAAGGGCACAAAGACAGGGTTTTTATGGTGAAAGAGGAATAGAGCAATGTCGCAGAGGG
>QZKU01000112.1 GCA_003598085.1 Candidatus Abyssobacteria bacterium SURF_5 | reverse complement strand
AGCATTTCCAAACGCGCCTTCGGATTCCATGACAACCGATATTTTACTCTTAAAGTCATACAGGCATTCTCAGGCAACAACTAAATCGGAGAAGAACCTGTTTTGTAAAATGTGTAGGTTCAACCCGGTTGCTCTCCCTACGGTATGGAAACACCACTAGGCGCAATCAGCTATCCAAAAGAGAGATTCTTCCCACGCGAGGCGCGTGGTCAGAATGACCCATTCGACTATGCTCCAGGTCAGGACAAGCAGAGGGAGGGCTGAGATGGCGCGACGAGCGCCGCGCGTCCTGGATTCCTCGCGGCAGCGCCGCAGGCGGGACATGCAGGAATGAACTGGATTCCTGCCTTCGCAGTAATGACGAAAAAAGGCAGTACTATCTGTGTCCGTCGGTGTGCATCTGTGGTTTGAAAAATTACTCTAATTCGCCCGATTCCTGTTCCGAAACGTTTTTGAAGATCAGCGGATGTTCGCTGTTCGTCAAATTGTGCAATTCATGTTCGAAGAATCTTGTTTGCTTTGCCGGTCTCTATGCATCTGCTCTCGAAAAAAGATGTCCACTCCTTCATCTTGCCAAAGGATGGTTCTATTCTTTATCATAGAGGCGCTGTGATAGACGGCGAAGCATCGGCGAATGTGTCAGTCAATGCTGGAATAAAGGAGCAAAGGCGATGCGCACGAAACGGCAATACATCGAGGGCCTGCGGAAGATGCGGCGCAATCTGCATGTGAACGGGAATGTGATCGACCGCGACGACGAACTGCAGATGGACTGCGTCAACAACCAGGGATAACCTTCAAGGAAGGCAGCTCCGAGGGGCGAACGACGAACATGAAGCTGGTTCGCATATTGTTGTTTACCGCAGCCTTTCTGCTTTTCATCGTCCTCGGCACGGCATTAGTGTGTCATCGCTTTTCCCGAGGGATCGCGGCAACGATGATGGCATTCGAAAGGGGGGTTATCAAGCACACCTTGATGACGTCTCCCCGCGTGGTTTTAGTGGGTCCTTCATACGTGCGATATCTGAAGGTCGAGAACACTGCCAATCTGGCGTTTCTGGGATCTCCCCCCGCAGAGACGGAAGAAATCATGAATATATATTGTTCACGGGACGACTACATTCTCTACGGCATAAATCTGACGCACGTGGCGTTGACGACGAGGCCCAGCTCTGACTACCCGTTTTCTTTTCCGGAAAGGTACAAGTATGCGGTTAAGTCTTTCTTTGCGTCTGCAACGGAACAGGATATCGTTATCGGCGCGAAACTGCTTCGCATACTCGAATTACATACTATTCTAAGAATAACGCCTGATCAGATGAAGAAGTCTGTGGATGATTTGAAGTTACTGAGCGACAGGTTTGAAAATCTCACATTTGTTCTGTTTCCGTATTCTCCCGAGAACATGCCCTCATATGCGTCCGCTGAAGACATCGAGAAATGCAAGCTGCTCAGCGAATCCTTTCAGGAGGCCGTTTTCAGGGCGAATGTGCCGGTCATCGATATTTCGCAGACGGTTCAATCTTCGGATTTTCTCGATTCCTGCCACCTGCGGGGGAAGGGGCAGAAGGACGTGGAGCAGCTGCTTTATGAAATGGCGGAGGATCCGGTCCGGATACCTGCCAGGGTCAGGAAAGCGTCAATCACGAAGAAATAGCCGGTCACGTGATAATCCGATGATTTGGCACGACCGAGAAGATTCACGCCGGTCTGTTTGAGCGGATTAGGGCTCATCCGGCAGGGAAATGGTGAAGCGGCTGCCTTTTCCGGGCTCGCTTTCGACCCAGATCTTTCCGCCGAGCGACTCGACCGCGAGCTTGCAAAACGCCAGTCCCAAGCCGGTATCCGCTCTGTGACCTTCTTGCTTGAGATTTCTCTGAAAGAACTTCTCGAAGATTTTCTCGTGGTGCTCTTTTGGTATTCCCTGTCCCTTGTCCTCGATCGATATCAGGATTTCGCGATTGGTTTCATCCCGTCTGGCGCAAACGGAGATTTCTTCGATGGAGTGAGAATGCTTGATGGCATTGGAGACGACGTTTGAGATAATGCGTTCGAGCAGGTACGGGTCGCTGGAGAACAAGCGAGCGTGCGGGTCGATAGTGATTCTTACCGACGGGCGGTTGTGGCCGCGCATTTCTCCATACGGCTCAAGTATGCGGCTTATCATTTCCTCCAGATCCACCCTCATCCTGATGACCTGGAACTTGTTTTCCTCGAGCTTCGAGACCTCCAGCAGGTTCGCTATCATTTGCGACAATTTGAACTGGCTGCGTTTGGCGACCTGAAGATACTCCGCTTGTCGAGGTGTCAATTGTTTCCCCACTTCCATATGAATCACATCGAGCGCCAGCATACTGCTGGAAACCGGGTTCTTCATGTCATGGATCACCATATACACCAGGTCTTCTTTAAAACGCTCCAGCTCCTTGAGTTTTGTGTTGACTTTGGCGAGCTTCTGGTAGGCGCGCTTGCGTTCCTTTATTTCATTCTCGAGCGCCCGATTTGCCTTGGAGAGTTCTTCCGTCCGCTGTTCCACTCGCTGTTCCAACAGTTCGAGCGTCTTTTTCAATTGATTCTCCGCTCGTCTCTGTTCCGTGATATCACGGGCATAGACGGCCAGGTGCGCTGTCGCGCCGGTGGCCTGCGGGATTGGATACAAGTGGTTGTCGAAGAGGATGCCGGCGCGCTCGTCCTCGAACCGGACCGGCCGGCCGGAGCTGATAGCGGCATCAATCTTTTCTTTTCTCGACCGTGCGGTTTCGGGATCAAGGATTGCATAAACATTCGCTCCCGTCATCTCATCCACAGTCTTGCCGAACCGACGGGCAACAGTCTCGTTCAGGGTGAGCAGGTTTCCTCCGGCATCGATGAGGAATGCGGTGTCGGTGCAGGCATCGAGAAGCGCGCGGAGTCGGATTTCGCTCTCCTGAAGCGCGAGTTCCGCATGTTTATGGTCGGTGATGTCATTCGAGATTCCGGTCATCAGCCGGAGATTTCCGTCCTCCCCAAAAATCGGATAGCCGCGATCGCGAATCCAGCGGATGGCTCCGTCTGGCCGGATGATCCGATACTCATATTGCCACGCCTCCCGCCGGCGTTGCTGCACCCCCTCGAGCACCCGCTCGCGGTCCTCCGGATGGATGGCATCCAGGAATGAGCGGGGGGCGCTGTACAGGCTTTTCCGCGAGCGCCCATAGATCCTTTCGTATGCGGGATTAACGTAAAGCATTTTCTTGATTTCCGGACTGCTGATCCAGAAGACGCTCTGGATGGTTTCGGCTATGAGTCGGAACCTTTCTTCGCTTTCGCGAAGGGCTTCGTTCGCTTCTTTCCGCTCTGTGACGTCTATGATATTGACCAGCAGCGCGGATTTTCCGCCGTATTCGGATTGTCGATGCCAACGCCTCCAGCCATCTGACGGATTCGTTCTTGTGAAGCACACGCGCCTGGAAGCGTCCACCGCGTGATTCGCCTGACAGGGAAGTCGCCACAAATTCTCTAGCTACCTGCCGGTCCGCGGGATGTAAGAACTCATAGAAAGGTTTTCCAAGCAACTCGCTCGGGTTGTACCCGATAATTTCTTCCGACCGACTGTTGACAAATTGCACCTTCTCATCCTGCAAAACGTAGATTGCGGTTAGCGAGTTGTCGACCAGCAATCGGTAGCGCTCCTCGGATTTCATCAAGGCATCTTGGGCCTGCACCTGATCGGTGATGTCGGTGGCGGTTCCCTGAAACCCGATCGAGCGATTGCCTTTCCTGATCAGACTCACGTTTGTTTCGACGGTCCTTCTCTCTCCGCCCTTTCCGATTATTTCGTACCGCAGATTTCTGATCGGCACTCCGCTCCGGAAGAGTTTGCCGTACTCCCGGAGAAGCATTTTCTCGGCGCCTGGTGCTACATGCTCATGGAAGCTCTTACCGAGGATTTCCTTGGAGGTGTATCCCAGGACCTTTTCGAGGGCTGGGTTACAGGACACGAATCTGCCGTTGAGATCCATGATGAAGATCCCCTGTATTGAATTTTCGAAGAGGTTTCGATACAACTCCTCGCTCTCCTGAAGCGCCTGTTCCTTTTTCCTTCGTTCGGCGATCTCTTCGATCAGTTTCGCATTCGTCGTTGCCAACTCCTCCGTACGCTCCGCCACCAAGTCTTGCAGGCGCTCCCGATGTCGCACCAATTCCTCTTCCATTCGCTTGCGTTCGGTAATGTCGATGTTTATGCCCAGGATGCCGTTCACTTTGCCCTGATCGACAATCGGAGCGGCAATATTGTGGCAGAATCCCCTTTTGGCGCCGAGGAAGACGTCTCCCTGAACGGTCTCACCGCTATAGGCCCCGTCATAATTGCTCCTCCACAACAACAGGCTCTCTTCACTCACATCAAGTTCTTCCGGCCTCTTGCCGAGTACATTGCCCCACTGCTTTTTACAGGTGGAGTTCTGCATGACGTAACGACCGTCATTGTCGAGCATGAAGAAGTCGAACGGCAGGCTTTCGATGACGGCCCGAAGCCTGGCCTCGCTCTCGCGAAGCGCCTCCTCCATCCGCCGGCGAGCGGTAATATCCAGATGATATTCGATCATTTGCACGACAGTCCCTTCATTATCGAGTATCGGATATCCGTAAACCTGGAAATGTTTTGGCGGGCCGTCGCCTTCGTCATGAATATGCTCTATTGAAACCGGCTTTTTGGTTTGCTTCACCTTCTTGAGCGGGCAGGGATGTCCTGTGGAATCGCATGGCCTGTCTTTGCGGTGAGTGAGAGCGTAGCAGGTAGACTCGCCTGGCATGCCTCCCGCGATAGCGGCTGAATTCGCCAGTTTGATGGCGAAGGTTTCGGCATCCAGCACATAGAACGGGTGGGTAATAGATTCCACCACGTTTCGCAGAAATTCATTTTGTTGTTTCGCATTCTCCTCCGCCAACCGGTTCTTCGTCACATCGCGGAGAACGAGGACCTTCCCAATCTGCACCCCCTTTCGGTCGGCAAGAGGAGAAAGCCTGAGTTCATAGATGCGCCTGTCCGCCCCCGTGCCGAATTCGATGTCCTCGACTGCGATGATTTTTACGAGGGAAGGATCGAACTGGCGGCTGAGTTCCGGCAGGATCTCCTGTAACGGCCTGCCAAGCATGTCTGCGGCTGACAGACTCACGAGGCGTTGCGCAGAAGGATTTGTTTCGACGAGGCGATTCTGCCTGTCGAGCACGATAATGCTGTCGGTAATTCCGCTCACGATGGAAGCGTGCGCTACCGGTATGAGGTCCAGCAACCCCTGATGAAGAATGGCCCATCCGCAGAGCATGCCGCTGACGACGAAGGCAAATGGCGTGAGGTCAAGGTGCTCCAGCGGAGTCCATCCTGCAACGAACAGGACGTTACCTGCCCAGGGAAAAAGCGCCGCCAGCAGCATCGTCGTCGCCTGCTTCCGGTATAAGGGGTTTGAGCGCAGGAACGCTCCAAGGATCAGGATCGCTCCACACAACATCAGCAGATAGTTATGGGCTGTGCAGAACCAAAAGCCGGGTCCGACCACCAGCTCAATGACCGAGAATGCGCCCGTTTTCTCCAGCGCCGCTCCGGTCCAGTAGAGGGTATGGAGATGATTCGTCCACACCAGAATAAGATTGAACAACGGCACAATGCACAGCAAGCCAATATAGCGTGGCTTGATCCATGTCTCTCGATTGGTGTACTGCAGGCAGAGAATCAACCAGGTCGGCGAGACGGCCACAATCCCGAAATATTTCATTTTTGCCCAGAACAGTTTCCCGGATAACTCGACGCTTCCCAGTTCCAGCATGTAGGCAAAACACCATACTGCGGCAGCAGTCATCAGGATGAAGAGTGTTGTTGCCTCAGGAGCTTCCCGCTTCTGAGAAAAGTAGAGAGCCAGCATAAACGTGCCGATTCCGGAAAGAATCAATAAAAGGAGCAATGCAGGAGAAAGATGCCACATTGTTTCACCTCTCGTTCATCAGTTGTAAGAGTATGAAAGAATCTGATGCTATGGAGATAATGAGAATCTTTGGGCGTCTCGCGGAAACGACAGCTCTTGTTGCTGCCTGCTGAAAATTGGAAACAAGCCGTCCCCTCTGTCCAAGATACACCTCTGGTTTCAATGCGGATCAATCTTCGATTCTTGCCAGAAGGGAGGGCCTTAGAGTGTCACGGACAGGAGGATATCCGCCGCTTCCTCTGCAGGAGTCGCCCGCCAAAAGTGCCATCGAATGTTGAGAATCGATTAATTATATCAGAGCACAACCATTTTTCAATAAAAACTTTTCCATTTCCGGAATCTCCCCGATTTTCCGCTGACTCCACGCCCACACATCATGAGGGAAAGGCCCGGCTTCAGAATGCAACTGAGCGACCCACACGGAAGCTCGTTTGCGTGTTTCTGAAGAACTGCTTGCCGGCGTTTCCATCTATCAATGAAAAAGTTATGCTATTAAGGAAGGTTTCCGAAGGTTCGGTGTCATTCTACTCTCGTATACTGAAGATGGTCTTTCGAAAGGAACTCAATCGATGTTCTTTCATTCATGGGATGGACTCCTCAGGGTTATCCTTGGGGGTGTCTTTGCATACATCGCTCTGGTCCTCATCCTTCGGGTCACCGGCAAACGCACGCTCTCGAAGATGAATGCCTTCGATTTTGTAGTGACCGTGGCGCTCGGGTCCACTCTCGCCACGATCATTTTGTCCAAGGATGTTGCCCTGGCCGAGGGAGTGCTGGCTCTGGCGCTTCTCGTGTGTCTCCAGCTTGCAGTCACCTGGCTCCAGATCCGGTCGCGGCGGTTTCAACCGCTGATTAAAGCCGAGCCAAGACTCTTGTTCCACGGGGGGAACTTTCTCGAGGTCGCCTTAAAAGAGGAGCGCGTGACGAGAGAAGAAGTGCTTGCCGCCGCCCGTGCACAAGGTCGTGCTAACCTGCAGGATGTAAATGCAGTCGTCCTGGAAACGGATGGAAGCTTCAGCGTTCTCTCCGGCCCGGCGGGCGACAGGAACTCGACGCTGCAAAATGAGAGATGATCGCCAAGCGCTTTGCGGGAATTAGGGAGAGACACATGTCCTGATTTGCACAAGCTAAGCGTTTTTTTGGTCGAGGGTGCGGCGAAAAAGAATGAGATAATCTCCAAACCTCTGAACGAGCTGAAATTTTGTTCGTATGAAATGATCGAGGTCTGTTATTCCGCTGCTGACGCCGCCTGCATTGGGTCCGATCGCGCCTTCATCGCCATACCATAGAACCACACAAGTTACCCGATTATCCTCGATCTCTCTGATGATCTCCCTTTGTATGTCGCGCGTCGTCGTCACTCCCGGATCGAACATGTGGTAGCGCGTCGCGCTTTCTCTTTCAGAAAGGAAATAAAACATGATGTCATTTACCGATAATCGGTCATGCCGGACATTTCCAACGAAAATCCGCTGGTCTTTTGGAACATATTCCTGAACACATCTGACTGCCGCCTCGATATTCCTCACATCGTGCGGAAGCATCTGGATTCCCCTGGCTCTGTCGAGAATAAACGTGGACAGATTAGCGGCCGAAGGCGGCGATTGAAGGAAGAAGCGGCCGAGCGTAATCATCATGATTATAGTGAAGAAGATAGTCAGACATCTGAAAGAAAGTCCGATTTTCCCGAAACTGGTTCCTCCGGTTTTTGAAAACATTGCCGGCAGCAGAATCAGTGCCGGAAGAGTGGGTACAAGCAGATGATAATTATCCGGCAATGTTCTGACGTAGTTCAAGAAAGTGATTCCCAGCAGCAGAAGGAGCAGGGTGGGCATCATCCTTGATTGTGGTTCCGATGCCGCCGACGCTTGACGCGGCCTGAATCTGGAAATCACCACAAGGGATACCAAAAAAAGTATGAAGATGGGGTAATAGAAAACGAAACGGTTGAGCGCAGTCCGTAAAGCTTGGGCCGGCGTGTATTCCCCTGTGAAGACGCCGAAAGGGTGAGGCAGCAATGTTGGGAAAGGCAAAGTTCTGAAAACATGATAGACAGCAGGCCACTCAATAAAATCAGCAATCAGATAGCGGGTCGGAACATGGTAGATCAGCAGGAAAAGAACCGGCAGTACGACGGCTGCGACGGCCGCCGAATAAAGGCCAGTCGGCACGAGAAGGCGGGGGATGGCTAACGCTTTTCGATCCCGCCTTCTGGCTTCGGCGAGGGCGGAAATCAGAAGTATTGCGGCTTCGGAAATAATTGTGTAGACCCCGACATCATGCCTGAACAGAACAGTCGCGCCCGCGGCGGCTCCTGCAAGCAAGAGATGTTTGTCGCTTCCTGATTGCAGGAAATTTATGAGGAGAGAACAACTCAATAGACTAAGGACCAGTGTCGGCAGGACGTTACTGCCGTAGAACAAATACCCGAAGCTCGCCATCCAGAGGATGAGCATGAGCCACGACAGAACCGCCAGCCTCGCCGAGGATATCCTTCGTGCAAGCGAATAACAGAGGACGGCGATCAGCGACATCAATATGACACTGTAAACTCTCTCGACGAGCAGCGATTTCCCGAACAAAAGAAACACCAACGCGAGCGCGTAAAAGTGTCCCGGCGGATAGACCGCGCGAAAATCTCCGTAAGGAAGATCCCCCTGCAGCACGCGCATTGCCCCGTAGACGGAAATACCTTCATCGTACACCCGTATCCCGATCTGCCAGCCCCAATGAAGGATGAAGAGCGAAAGACAGAAGAGGATCAGTCCGGGCATCAGCAACTTCAGGCTTCGTTTTAATCCTTCTACTGAAGGAACATTTCCGATCATTTGAACCATTCCGTCTCGTGGTTAGTGAATTCGCAATTTATTTGAACGAAGATGCCCAATTTGAATACCAGAGAGACCGTTTCTAACAGACATTGGAGA
This sequence comes from Candidatus Abyssobacteria bacterium SURF_5, assembly GCA_003598085.1. Lineage (NCBI taxonomy): Bacteria > Pseudomonadati > Candidatus Hydrogenedentota > Candidatus Abyssobacteria > Candidatus Abyssobacteria bacterium SURF_5. Next base: position 24,172 of record QZKU01000112.1, on the reverse strand, counting down.
GGTGTTCGGGCTCGTCAAAGGCGTTATAAGGGACCGGGTCGCCCGGTCCTCGTCCTTTTTTAACCAGCGGAACCGGCCCGCGAGACGGGTCGTAATACGTGCGCCGAACGGGCGGATCGAATGGTGTCTCGTCCGGGGGTTCCGTCTTCAGTCTCTCGGCGCGCCGGCCGACGGTTTCGCAGAAGAATTTGGAGTAGACCTTCTGCTCTTCGTCCGGCTCGCCGAACAGGCGGAGGTATTTTCCCTTTGCCTCGTCGACTTTTTGACGCACGCCTTCGTTGGGCGCGTACTTGGCGCACGCCTCGATGAGCGGATATCCTCGCCTGCAGCGCTCCTCGAAGAAGGGGGCTTTGTCCTTGCGAAGCAAGGGGCGGTGAGAGGTGCTGCACGTTTCGTAGCCGTTCAGGTTGAGCTGGAACATTCGGAAGATGCCGGGCCCGTTTGCCTCATAGAGCTTGGTGTGCGCGAGATCGAAATAATGTTTCAGTTCGCCCCGCTTGAAGTTTTTGGGGATGAACGAGCCGACGTCGTTGCACTGCTCAATGTCCTTATAAGCGAACTCAGGATTGATCCGGCCTTCTTTTTTCATTCTCTCGTACAGCTTGGTGCCGGGGCAGGCGCCGAGGAACGTTATCTGGTGAGCCGACGGTTTGAGGTCGACGAAGAAGTCGATGTCCCGCTCGATGTTCTCGCGCGTATGAAAATCCCATCCGAGAACGAGGGATGCGGTGATGCCGATGCCGTACTCCTCCATTCCGCGGAAGGTGGATTTGATATCGTCGCACTTGCGTTTCGCGATATTGTGTTCGGAAGTGATGACGTCGTCGATGCTGGATTCGACGCCGATCCAAACGGTGTCGACGCCATTCTCCAGCAGTTCCTCCATGCTGTATTTGGTCATCGAGCGGAGGTCGCCGAAGCAGAAATAGCTGAGTTTGCGCAGGCCGAATTCCTTATCCTCCTGAATCAGCTTTCCGAGTTCGTGCACGTACTTGCGGTTCATGAGGAAGTCTTCGTCCATGAGGGCGGTGGTGGTTGCCCTGCCGCCGTTGCGCCGGCAATTGTGCTTGAGACTTTCGAATGTCTCCTGCGGCGTCGCGACGTAGATCTTCTTCCTCTTGAACATGGCCGATGTGCAGCAGAACTCGCATCCGTTGGGGCATCCGAGCGCGACCAGCGCCATGTTGCGCGATCTGTCGGAGAACATCTGTTCGAGGCCCGGGTACGTCGTGCCGTCGCGCGGCGGATATTTTTGGGTGATCGGGCGGTCGACCGGCTCGTCGCCGAGCAGCCTGCGCATGAAGCGGATGCCTTCCTCTCGGCAGATGTAGTCGGCCTGCTCCAGGATATACTGGGCATCGCGCGTGGGCTCTCCGGGCGGAGGATCATCGAGGCTGAGGACGCCGTAGCCGCCGATGATGATTTTTGTCTGCGGGGCGATTCTGCGAGCGAGACGCATCATGTCGGCCACTTTGTTGGTGTTGATCGAAACCATCTGAATGCCCCAGTAATCGTAGCCCTTTCTCAGCTCCTCCTCGAAGTCCTCGATGCGAGGGTACTCCACTACGGTGGTGACCGCCTTGATATTCTCGGCGATCAGGTAGAGCGCCAGGCAGTGAATATGCGAGCTGAGGGCGAACGCCCCTTGGCCGCGGTGGAATCGCGTTTCGGTGATGTCGTATGAGTTCGTGCCCCATGATCGAGGATAGGGGCCATACTGATTCGTGAGGAGAACGCGTTTCATATCGGCCACCTCGCTTGTTCGCGCATTTTCTTCCAACAGGCAGAGTCTCTTTACATCAAATTTCCTGCTTTCTGCCGCATACCATAACACATTTCCCGCGGGTCTTCAAGAAAAGCGAAGGGTGTCGGGGAAGACAGCGTGGGGACTCGCAATGTGAAGGCGGTGCAGCCAACCGACTTCTCAGCCTGATCAGATCAAACGATTTCTGCGGCGCGACATGCCGGTCGAAGCGGGCTCAATCGGGAATTCTGACCGAGTCGTCGTCAAAGACGCCTTGTTCTGCGCCCGGATGACAGGCGATACAATTGGAGAAAGAAACCACCGATGTTCTCTTAAATGTTTCCGGCGGAAGATCCTTATGTTCGTTGAGAATGTATGGGACCTCGGTTATTCTTGTCGGTGTTTGCCCCCTCAAGCTGCTTGTTATCCTGCCGGCGCGTTTGGACGTCAATCTGTCTGCCGCATTCGCCTCCAGGTATCGACCTATGGCTTCCTCTGCCTGCGCATCGAGCGCCACCTCGGCACCATTGTGGTTTTCCAATTGACCCAATATCTTACTCCACGAACCTGCCGAAAGCAGTCCCGGGGGATAGGCGAAATGGCACGCGCCGCATTGCTCCCGGTATAACGGATTATCAATTGTTCCGAATTCATTCCGGCTGTGTTCATGCTCTCGATGCGAATGGCGCTCGCGCCGGCGGTGACGTCCGCCCTCATCTGCAAGCGCAACGGCAAGAATCTGTGTGCTTGCCAGGAAAGCTACCAATATGATGCCCCACGTCCGTGCTCTACTCATCAGGCGCCTCCTTTCGATTTTTTATTATGCCGTCTGGACGATAAACGATCCGGATAGCGTAGGCGGATTGCCGCTTGTATGTCAAATAAATACTGATAATCAAAAGGCCTTTGAAAATGCGTGCTCTCAAGTCATTGATAATACTGATCTTAAAAATAAAAAATAGGCTCTGTCCCTATTTTTCGGTTTACTGCAGTTCAAAGCTTACGGTCACGCGGGCGGTGACGACGATCTGGCCGGGGGCGATCGTGGTTTCGGGGGTGGAGGGGCCGCCGGCGGTTTGCATGACGTTCTGAGCCATGCCGCCGCTCCATCGGGCGCCCCAGAAGGTGTTGTATGACGACCACCAGCCGACCTCGTGTTCGGTTATCGAATGGGGTCTTTCAATCGTCTGTCCGAGCGCCTTTGCCAGATCGGTCGCTTTCTCCTGTGCGGCCTTGATAGCGAGCGCGCGAGCCTGGTCACGGTGCTTGCGGAGCTCGGTAGTGCGGAATTCGATGCCGAGAACGTAATCGGCGCCGGCCTCGAGGGCCCTGCTGAGAAGCGTCTCGAATTTGGCCGTGTCCCTGAGCGTGATGACGACGGTCTTTCGCACGAAATAGCCGATGAAATTGCGGTGCTCCCATTGGTCTTCGTAGCGTGGCTCGATGCTGATGAAATCAGTCTTAACGTGTTTGTCTTCGATCCCGAACGATTTCACCAGTTGCAGGATCTTCTGGACGCGCCGGTCGTTGTCATTTTTTGCGGTTGTCAGGTCCTTGTTCCAGGTCTCGACGCCAAGTGTCAGGATCACCTCGTCGGGGGTGACGCGGACCTCCGCGTTGCCGGTCACAGTTATCAGGCGCGGCTGCGGGCATTCGTCGATCGCGAACGCGGGTTTGGAGATTGCCAGAGCAGTTAGTAGAAGGCAGATGGTGGTTAGTCGTCGCATATTTCCTCCTTAAAGATCATGGTTCCAAAGTCACTCTTCTCGGCTAAACTCCAGAAAGAAAGCGAGGTGGCGCATTTATTGAAGAATATTTTACCGCAGAGACGCAGAGGTCGCAAAGATTAAGGCGGAGAGAATTGAAGACAAGAACACGGCATTCCTCCTATGCTTTGCGCTCTTGGCTCCTTGGAGGTAAAGCGGTTAAGAAAAGCGCGCATTCAGTCACTACCAATGGGGCTTTCAAGCGCCACCGTCGGGCAGAGAAGAAATATGGATTCCTGCATTCGCTTTCCGAATGAAACATCATGTTGCTAAACTCTAACGGTATATTGATTTAGGTTTATCCGAGACAAGAACTTTGGACAACCGCGATGCCGTATCATAGTTCGATTTTCATTATCGTGACCGAGGTTCCATGATATTGCACCTTTTCCACGGTCGACCAGCCGAGGCTTGCATAAAACTGCGGGCGGTCGGGAGTGTAAAGGTAGAGAGTGCGAAAGCCGAGTGCGGCGCCTTCCTGAACGACGCGCTTGACCAATGCCGAACCGATGCCCTGTTTTCTCTGTTCGGGAACCACGTAGACCGAGGCGAGCCAGGGGCTGAGGTCTGTTCGGGTGTCCATATCTTGAGGGAGCAGGCTGGCGGATCCGATGACACCGTTTCCCGATATGGCAACGAATGTGCGGGGTATGCCGTTCGCCTGTAATTCTTCCTGGAATTCGGCGATTCGCCTTTCGACTGAATCGTGGTCGTGAAGGTAGGCCCACTCCTGGTGATGCCACGCGGCGAGGGTGGGGATAAATTCTGTTCGTTCTTTCAAGAGCACTATTTCCATTGTTTCCTCTTTGCTGCTTTTGGGGGAGTGAATTTTGCACAGGTTATTTGTAAGGGCGCGATTGATCGCGCCTGCGGGTGCAATCAGTTACGCCGCCACAACAGCAAATTCGCATTGTTGACCACATACGTGGGTCCCCGACTCCGTAAGGCGCCTGCGACGCGACAGCAGTAGGGGGCGGGTTTCAAACCCACCCCTACGAGGAAGACCGCTCGATTTGGAGCTTTCGGGGACAGACATTATTCTATCTCGTGACCGCGCGAAACGCCTAACAGGCCAGCGTGATCACCCTAAAGGGCGTGACTTCCGACGCGAAGCGCGTTGTGATTCCAGGCGTTGCGCTCAACCGGGCGCCAGGGCAGACAGTTAGTGCACGCCGGAAGTTGGTTTTCTCACACAACACTAGGTTGTTTGCTAAAGGCTCGCCTGTAGTCGTTGAGTTCGAGCCGGAGCCAATCGGTTCCCTTTTTGACTTCGATTACTTCGGGATCGAATGCGACCTTGGAATACGGATTATTATAACGTAATTGGTCTCGGAGCGGGACCTTCTTGTCGTTTATCCGGAATGGGCCTTTCCAGCCGAAGGCCAGTTCGCCGATGGAAGGCGAATGATAAACGAGATTCAATCCGCGGAAAATGATTTTAGCGCTGGAAACAGCTTTTTGAAATTGCGCGAAGGTTCCGTGGGTCGCCTCGCGCCCCATCTCGCAAATCCAGATGTTTTTCTTGCCGTCGGCGACAAGCTCGGCGTTCTTCTCCTCGCCCTCGGTCTGCCAGCGGTACCCGTTTTGCGAATAGAGGGCGATATAGCCGTTTCCCGTTCTTCCGAAAGTCCAGCCGGCGACTTCGGCCACCTCATCGAAATGATGTTTAGGGAAAAAGGCATGTGTGAAATTGTATTTGTTCTTCATATACAGGCCCGGCGTCGATGATATGCGGTAGATGCAGATGAGGACGTTCTTGTGCATGGCGACTCGCGGCAGGAAGCCGGAGCCGGTCCAGTAGTCGGGCGAGCGGTGGGTGAGCGAGCCGGGGTGAGTGGTGAAGACTACGGCATCCTCCGAGAGCGTCGCCTGCCAGATATGGTGCTGGTCGCCGCCAAATCCCTTCTTGTAATCCAGCGCGGCGCTCAGCATGTAGTCGGGCGTCCGAGACGTCAGTGTGTGGACCTCTTCCCGCATATTCCTCGCGATATCCTTGCGCAGCAGCCAGACGACGGGGGAAAGCAGGCGCAGTTTGTTCAATAGGAGAAGCGGGCGCTTGATTTTGTTGAACGGGCGGAAGAACTCGTTCTCCCACCAGTTGCAGGAGTCGAGCATCTTCAGGAAGAGCCGGATAGTTTTCGGATGGTTATATGCCTCGAAGCTTAGCAGCGCCATTCCGTCATCCAATTTCTCAAAATCCAATCCCCAGCGCCTTGCTTCCGAGATTTTGATTCCGATCCTCTGCCTGTTTTCGAGTTCCGCCGTTCCGGTGTCCGCGGCTATATCACATATGACTTTGGGCAGGCGATATCTGCTCAGGGCGAGATTGATCCCGCTCATACTGTCGGCGGCCCCGAAGACGCCCATCCCGAAAGCGATCTTTTGGGTGTCCGCCGTCGATTCATTGCATCCGGACTTTTTTTGAATCCAATAGCTTCGGCCGTGGGTGCAACCGAACGTGCCGCGGAAGGAATTGAGGGCCATGTCGTAGAACAGCAGATCAAGGATGCACGACGCGCCTCGCGTCAGAAGCGGATCATCGCAGAAATCGGCCAGCGTCAGGAGCGCGGCGATATCCTCATCATAATATACGTTCGACAGCCACTCATTGAAGCCGGTCCGGAATCTCAGCTCCATCCACTTCAGCAGGCGGATGCGGGCCTTTTCCATTTTCTCGATCCCCTTCATGTTGCAATTGGTAAACACTTCGGAGGGATACATCATGCCGGCGAGATATTCGCAAGTCGAGAAAAGGACCTGATGATTCTCGGTCCAGGTGCACATCGAATCGCGGCCCGGCTCATCCGGCCAATATTTGAAGGCGAGGATCGTATCTCGCGTTTTGTTCAGGATATCTTCCGTGAGCAGCGGATTTGCGTTGAACTGCAGGACCATCCGGAGGATCCCGAGCAGGACGAAATCGGAGCAGTCGAGTTTTTTATTGATGAATTGCAGGGCGCCTTCAATAGCGCGCGTGTTGACGGGTTCGCGGTTAAGGGCCAGCCGGGCCAGTTCGTAAAGGAAACCTTTCAGAGTGGGTTGAGCGGGATTTTCTGCGCAGTATTCAAGATACATCTGTTTGCGGCGGTCGAAATCCGGGGGGATCGGTTCGCGGGCATATGTGTCGGGGATAGAGGCCGCCGGATAGCCTGCGGGAAGCCGGACCGTGTTTGCTTCGACGAAATCAAATTCTTTTTTCATAACAGGCGTCACCCGAGCAGGGAGAGTTCAAATCGATCTGAATGGCCTCATGATACCATTGCCAGATGGAATAGAATAGCATATCGGGCGGGCGTAATTTCCGGTTTTTTCTGATGGCCCATATTTCTATTTGCAGTAAACCAGATACTGCCAATTAATGCATCGTGCCCCGTCCGGTGCCGAGACAGTGTCCATTGCGCAACGATGGTTGTCGCGCTTGACATCGTGTTCACAACCGACTAAAATAATATAATCTTTTCTTCAATTGGGGGCGTTCGGGCAATCTGCAGAATCTCGATCTGCAAAGTAGGCTTTTCATGATCAAGCCGCATGGCGGGGCACTGGTTAGTCGTATTGTCGAAGGTCGCGAGCACGAGCTGCTGGAAGCTCAGCTTCCTCAGATGGTTAGCGTCAAGCTGAATGCTCGCGAGGTCAGCGATCTCGAGATGATCGCGACCGGCGCGATGAGCCCGTTAGAAGGGTTCATGACGCAGGACGACTACGTGAGCGTTCTGGACCTGATGCGTCTGGCGAAGGGGCTTGCGTGGACGATTCCGATCACGCTTGCACTGAAGGAGGGTGACCGCGAGGAGGCATATCGGCCGGGGGAGGACGTTGCGCTTTATGACGAGCGGAACCAGCCGCTGGGCGTGCTTCACCTTGAGGATAAATACAAGGTTGATAAAGAGCGGGAAGCGTCGGCGGTTCTTCGGACGACGGACGAGGCGCATCCGGGTGTAAAATATCTGCAGTCGGTTGGCGACGTCTATCTGGGCGGGCGGATAAGTCTGCTGCACCGGCCGAATCACGTTTTGTTTCCGAAATATCGGCTCGATCCGAAGGAAACGAGGGTGTTGTTCAAGGCGAAGGGCTGGCGCCAGGTGGCCGCATTCCAGACCCGCAATCCGATACATCGGGCGCATGAATATCTTCAGAAATGCGTGCTTGAACTCGTCGACGCGATGCTGATCCATCCGCTGATGGGGGAGACGAAGGGAGACGATATCCCCGCCGACGTGCGGATGCGGTGTTACGAGATTTTGCTGGAGAAGTATTATCCGAAGACGCGGGTGGCGCTTTCGATTTTTCCGGCGGCCATGCGTTATGCGGGCCCGCGGGAAGCGATCTTTCACGCGCTGATCCGCAAGAATTACGGGTGCACCCATTTTATTGTCGGCAGAGACCATGCAGGCGTGGGTTCGTACTACGGCCCGTATGATGCGCAGTACATTTTCCACGAATTTGAACCCGAGGAACTGGGGATAAGCCCTTTGTTTTTCGAGAATGCTTTTTTCTGCAGGGCGTGCAACGGGATGGCATCGGCGAAGACGTGCCCGCACGACACGAAAGAGCACATTGTTCTTAGTGGAACGAAAGTGCGGGAAATGCTTCGAAACGGAATGGCGCCGCCGCCTGAATTCACACGACCTGAAGTGGCGGACGTTCTGATTCAGGCCTTTCGGCGGTCTCAATAAAGGAGCTATTTGTGGGCAAACTGCTCATTTTGGGGCTCGATTGTGCCGAGCCCGAACTTGTTTTCAACAAGTGGATTAATGATCTTCCTAACATCAGAAGCCTTGTAAAGAACGGCGTCTTTGGCCCGCTGCACTCGACGCTGCCGCCGATAACCGTTCCGGCGTGGACGGCGATGATGACGTCGCAGGACCCGGGCATGCTGGGCTTTTACGGCTTCAGAAACCGGAAAAGCTACGATTATGAAGACCTCTTTTTTGCGAACGCGAAATATGTGAAGGCGAAGACCTTGTGGAACCATCTCTCGCGCAACCGGCTTCGCTCGCTCGTCTTCGGAGTTCCGCAGACTTACCCGCCTCGCCCGTTGAATGGAACGCTTGTTTGCAGTTTCCTGACGCCGAGCAAGGATGTCCAGTACACCTTTCCCGACGAGGTGAAGGTGGAGCTCGACCGGGTCGCCGACGGCAATTATATTATTGATGTCGAGGATTTTCGGACGGACGAAAAGGACGAGCTGCTCGAGGCGATTTACGTCATGACCGAGCGGCGGTTCAAAGCGTTTCGTTATTTCTATCAGAAGGACTCATACGATTTTGCCATCATGGTCGAAATGGGCATCGACCGCATCCATCACGGGTTCTGGCGGTATTTCGACAAGGGTCATCGGCTGTATGAGCCGGGCAACAAATACGAGAACGTGATTCACGATTATTATGTATATCTGGACCAGGAAATCGGGAGAACGATTGAGAATCTGCCTTCGGATACTTCGGTGATGATTGTGTCCGACCATGGGGCAAAAACGATGGTCGGCGCCATCTGCATCAATGAGTGGCTTCAGCGCGAAGGATATCTGGCGTTGAAGGAGCCGCCGAAGAAGAGGGAGCGTTTCAAGACCAGCATGGTGGACTGGAGCAAAACGAAAGCTTGGGGAGAGGGCGGTTACTACAGCCGCATCTTCATGAATGTGCAGGGAAGAGAGCCCAAGGGCGTCATTCCGCAGGATCAGTACGAGACCGCGCGCGACGAACTGAAGGCCCGTCTCGAGGCGATCGAGGATGAGAGCGGAAAATGTATTCATACCAAGGCATTCAAGCCCGAGGAGGTGTATCGGGAAACAAACGGTATTGCTCCCGATCTGATCGTCTATTTAGGGAATCTGGACTGGCGCTCGGCCGGGTCGGTTGGTGTGGGCTCGGTCTACCTGTATGAGAACGATACGGGACCGGACGACGCGAACCACGCTGAGAACGGCATCTTCATCTGGCGGTCCGGCGGCAATCATCCCGGCGGCCCGCATCCCTATTCCATTTATGATATCGCCCCGACTGTACTGAAGTATTTCGACATCGACATTCCGAGCGAAATGATCGGCACGCCGATCAGGTAGGCAAAAAGGAGGCTTCATACATGAGAGGATTTACTTTGTGGTTCACCGGCATGTCAGGCGCCGGCAAAACGACGCTGTCGCGCATGGTCGAGGAAACGCTGCTCGAGCGCGGCATGAGGGTCGAGGTGCTTGACGGCGACGTTATTCGCAATAATCTCAGTCAGGGGCTGGGTTTTTCCAAGAAAGATCGCGATATCAATATCAGGCGGATCGGCTTTGTCTGTCATCTGCTGACCCGGAACGATGTCGTCGCCATAGCAGCCGCCATATCGCCGTACCGCGAGATTCGGAGCGAGAATCGAAATCTGATCAAGTCGTATGTCGAGATTTTCTGCAAATGTCCGCTCGATGTTCTCAAGGAACGCGATCCGAAGGGGCTTTACAAGAAAGTAGAAAAAGGCGAGATCAAGCAGTTTACCGGCATAGATGATCCGTATGAGGAGCCGCTGGATGCCGAGATCATCCTGGAAACCGACAAGGAGACGGTCGAGCAGAGCTTTAACAAGATTATCCGGACGCTCGAACTGATGAATTATATTCCGCCGTCGGGCATTGAGGACGAATATACGGAAGAAGAAGAAGAGAAGATAAAGGAACGGCTGCGGTCGCTGGGTTATATCTGAGCCCGCATCCTTACATCCGATTGAGAGGGCTATGTCAGCGTTCTGGAGTAAAAAGAAGAGGAAGGTGTGCGTTGTCGGGCTCGATGGAGTCCCGTACACGCTGTTGAAAAGACTGACCGAAGACGGCACGATGCCGGAAACGGCCGAGATATTGAGGAGCGGCCATCTGGCGCAGATGAAAGTGACGCTTCCGGAGATCTCGGCGGTGAGCTGGCCGAGCTTCATGACGGGCGTCAATCCGGGACAGCACTCGATCTTTGGGTTTGTCGACCTCAAGCCTCATTCCTACAGCCTGCGGTTCCCTTCCTTTGGGGACGTACGGGTTCCGACGATATGGGACAAGCTGGGCGAAAAGAAGAAGAGGAGCATCGTCATCAATCAGCCGTCAACGTATCCGGCGCGGCCGATCGAGGGCGTGCTCATTTCCGGGTTTGTCGCGCTGAGCCTGAAGAAGGCGGTACATCCAAAGTCGCTGTTGCCGAAGCTGGAGCAGGACGGCTACATCATCGATATCGACACGATGCGCGCGCGCGAGGACCACGCGTACCTCGTGAACGAGCTGAACCGGACGCTTGATGCGCGCCAACGGACGGTCAATTCACTGTGGGACAGCGAAGAGTGGGACCTGTTCGAGGTCGTCGTGACCGGCACCGACCGGCTGCACCATTACCTGTGGTCGGCGCTCGATGATACCTCGGATCAGCATCATGAGGCGTTTTTGAACTTTTATCGGCGGGTGGACTCATTTATCGGGTCGATCCATTCGCGTTTTCGACGGCTCACGGGCGCCGGCGAGAATACTCCCGGCTTCTTTATACTCTCGGACCACGGATTTACCGGCATCAAGAGCGAATTCTATTTGAATGCCTGGCTGAAACAGGAGGGCTTCCTGAAACTTGAGGCGGAAGAAGTCGATTCGATTGAGGCCATTAGTGAGGGTTCTCTTGCGTTTGCGCTTGATCCGTCGCGCATTTACTTGAACATGACAGGGAAATATCCGAAAGGTTCGGTGAAGCCGGAGGATGTTCGCTCGATCGTTGCGGATATCAAGGCGGGTCTGAGCGAGCTGTCGTGCAACGGTGACCGTGTCGTAGAGAAGGTGTTTGAGCGAGCAGAGGCATATGACGGTCCATTTGCCGAGCAGGGGCCCGATCTGGTGGTTGTATCGAAGTATGGTTACGATGTGAAGAGTTCACCCAAGAAAAAGGAGCTTTTCGGCCGGAGCGCGCTCACGGGCATGCACACGTGGGACGATGCATTCTTCTTTTCCCCGCAACAGCCGCCGCAGAACCTGAACATCACCGATATCGCCGGCATCATTCTGCAGTACATGGAGGGCTAATTGTCCGCATCATCAAAGAGATTCCTATTCCTTCTTGTCTTTTGCGTCCTTATCGTCTCGATACCGAATCCGGCCGCTGCGTATATCGGACCCGGCGCCGGTTTCGCGTTTCTGAGCTCGTTTTTTGTGATCTTTTTGACGTTTCTGCTGGCGTTCCTGTCGATCCTGCTGTGGCCGATCCGCTATCTGCTTGCCTCTTTCAGAAGGCAGAAAGCTTTTGGAAAGAGCCGGGCGGACCGCGTGATCATCGTTGGACTTGACGGACTTGACCCAAACCTGGTTGAGAAGTTCATCATTGAGGGCAAGCTGCCGAACTTCGCGAAGCTGCGCCAAGATGGAACATACAGCCGCCTCGGCACTACGTGTCCGGCCATCTCGCCGGTCGCCTGGTCGTCGTTTATGACCGGCTCGAATCCCGGCCGGCACAACATTTTTGATTTTCTCTCTCGCGACAAAAAGACATACCTGCCCGACCTCTCTTCGGCGCATATTGGGAAACCGAAAAGAACACTCTCGATCGGGAGCTATGTGATTCCGCTCGGCAAGCCGGAGATCAAGCTGCTTCGCAAGAGCAAGCCGTTCTGGACGATTTTGGGCGAGCACGGCATTTTCTCTTCCGTCATTCGCGTGCCGATAACGTTTCCGCCTGAAAAATTCAAGGGCGTGATGTTATCCGCCATGTGTGTTCCCGACCTGAAGGGAACGCAGGGTTCCTTTACTCATTACACCACGAGGCAAGCCGAAGGCCGGTACACCGGTGGCATGGAAATCCTGATGGAGAAGAACGGTAAATCTTTCCGCTCTTACTTCAGCGGACCGGAGAACACATTGCGGAAGGACGCTTCCGAAATGAAGATGCCGTTCGATCTGGTTCCCTTGGGTCCGGATACGGCTGAACTGCGGTTTGACGGACAGAAAACGGTATTGAAGAAGGGCGAGTATTCGGATTGGGTCCGGCTGTCGTTTCGGGCCGCGCCCGGCATGAAAGTGCACGGCATCTGCAGGTTGTTGCTGAAAGAGATCGAGCCGCATTGCGATATGTACATGACACCGATCAATATCGATCCCGCCAAGCCGGCGCTTCCGATATCGCACCCGTTCATTTACAGCATCTATCTGTCGAAACTGTTTGGATCGTACGCAACGCTTGGGTTGGCTGAGGACACGTGGGCAATTAATGAGCGGATCATCGAGGAAAAGGCGTTCAGGCAACAGTGTTATCTGATCCAGGAGGAACGCGAGCGAATGTTTTTCGATACGCTCGAGAAGACGAAACGTGGTCTGTGCACGTGCGTCTTCGACATCACCGACAGGATTCAGCACCTTTTCTGGCGGTATCTTGATGATCGACATCCGGCAAACAGGGACAAGGATGTTGTGGAGTACAAGGATTCGATCGGGAGGCTGTACGCGGATATGGATGCGCTCGTGGGGCGGGTGACCGAGCGACTGACGGATCGGGACGTCCTCATCATCATGTCCGACCACGGGTTCAACTCGTTCCGGAGGGGCATCAATCTGAACTCGTGGCTTTATCTGAACGGTTATCTCCGCTTGAAAGAAGGCGAGACGGCGGGCGAGTGGTTCAAGGGAGTTGATTGGACCAAGACGAAAGCTTTTGCGCTTGGACTCGGGGGACTGTACCTGAATGTGAAAGGCCGCGAATCGAAGGGCATAGTCGAGGCGAGTGAAGAGGCTGAAAATCTGAAGCGCGAGCTGATCGAGAGACTGACGGGATTGCGGGACGACTCGACTGGCGAAATCGGGATCACTTCCGTCTACGACAGCGCCAGCGTGTATTCCGGGCCATATAAAGAGAACGCGCCCGACCTCATTATCGGGTACAACAAGGGTTATCGCGCCTCATGGGATAATGCAACCGGAACGGTGACCGAGACGGTATTCAGCGACAATACGAAGAGCTGGAGCGGCGACCACTGCATTGACCCTGCGCACGTACCGGGGGTCTTTTTTTCAAACAGGAAAATGCGGAAGGACGACATCAATATTATAGACGTTGCGCCGACTGCATTGGAGCTATTCGGCATTCCCGTTCCGCCTTACATGGATGGGAAATCATTGCTCGAGAAGATTGAAAATGAAGCCGATGTCCCTGCCGAAAAGCAGGAAGCGGCAGTTTGATATGGTGAATGCTCCGGGCAACCGGCAAGATGATTAAGGAAAATAGGCCGGAAAGCCTCCGGGGCGGCGAGGTGACAGATATGGACCGTCGCGAATTTCTCAAGCTGATCGGAGTTGGGACCGTTGGGGCGGCTGTTGCGCCTGCGGCCGTTGCGGAGGCAGTTGGAAAGAGCGCCAAATCCTTTTTCACGGGCTCCAAAAAGGTTATCATCCTCGGAATTGACGGGATGGATCCGGTAATTCTCCGAAAGATGATGGATGAGGGGAGAATGCCCTCCTTCTTGAAACTGGCGCAAGATGGCTCATTCAGCGCGCTCGGCTCGAGCGTTCCGCCGCAAAGCCCGGTTGCCTGGTCCGACTTCATCACCGGAATGGATCCCGGCGGACACGGCATCTGCGATTTCATTCATCGTGAACCGGAAAACTATTTGCCGTTTCTATCCACGAGCAAGGCGGAAGGCGCGAAAAGGACGTGGACGCTTGGCGATTGGGTTATTCCTCTTTCCGGCGGGGAAACCACGTTGCTGCGCAAAGGGAGAGCGTTTTGGCAGATACTCGAAGAGAATGGAATTCCGACGAACGTTATCAAGATGCCGGCCAATTTTCCGCCGGCGGAATCGAGCGGCCGCTCACTTTCAGGAATGGGAACACCGGACATGCTCGGCTCGTATGGAACATTCACTTTGTACACCACAAATCCGGCAAAATATGAGGACAAGGATGTTACCGGCGGCAGGATAGTCCCCGTCGACGTTTATCGGGATACTGTGACCGCTCAGATCGAGGGGCCGAAGAATAGCTTCAAGAAAGACGAGCCTACCATCGCCATTGATTTCACCGTGCATATCGATCCGGAGAATCCTGTTGCGAAAATAGCAGTTCAAGACCAGGAAATCCTGCTCAATGTGGGCGAATTCAGCGAGTGGATTCATCTGAAATTTGTGGCCGTCCCGTACCTTCAGAGTGTCAGCGGAATGTGCAGGTTTTACCTGAAGCAGGCGCGTCCCAACTTCGAGTTTTACGTCAGCCCGATCAACATCGATCCGCTCGATCCCGCGCTGCCGATATCCACGCCCGATGATTACGCCGCGAAGCTGGCCAGAAAAATCGGATGCTATTATACGCAGGGGTTTCCCGAGGACACGAAGGCATTTTCGGTCGATGCGCTCGCCGTCGGGGACTATCTGAAGCAGACGGCGATCGTGTTGCGGGAGCGGCTGGCGATGTATGATCTCGCAGTCGAGGAATTCAAAGACGGTCTGCTTTTTTTCTATTTCTGCAGCCTCGACCAGAACTCGCACATGCTGTGGTGGCTGATCGATCCAAAGCATCCGATCTATGAGAAAGAGGTTGCGCAGAAGTACGAGCATGTCCTCTACGACATTTATGCTGCGATGGACAAGGTGCTCGAGAAGGCATTGCGGAAGCTTGACGAGAACACCACTCTTATCGTCATGTCCGATCATGGGTTTGCCCCCTTTTACCGGTGTTTCAACCTGAACACGTGGCTCAAGGATAACGGCTACGTCACGTTGACCAATGATGAAGAGGGCGAATTTTATTCAAACGTTAATTGGGCGAAAACGCGCGCTTACGCGCTCGGCTTAAATGGATTGTACATAAACCAGCGGGGCCGGGAGGGCAGCGGGATCGTCCATCCATCGGAAAAGGATGCGCTGCTCGACGAGATCGCCCGCAAGCTGGAGGAGGTCCGCGATCCTAGTACCGGCGAGCAGGTCATCTTTCGCGTCTACAAGACGAAGGATGCATATCATACCGCGGATGAGCGTCTGACGCCCGACGCGATCATCGGATACGATCGTGGGTATCGTGCTTCGTGGCAGACGGCGATCGGCTCATTCCCCAAGGAATTAATAGTCAATAACGACGAGCGCTGGAGCGGCGACCACTGCGTGGCGACTGAAGTGGTTCCGGGAATCCTTCTCTCAAACAAGAAACTGAAGAACCCGAATCCGCGCCTGCTCGACCTGACGCCGTCGATTCTGTTGGAATTCGGAATACAGCCGCCGGAGAATATGAAAGGCCAGCCCGTTTTTGAAACGTGAGTTTTGAAAATGGCATTATATCCCGGGGTGGGACTAAGGAGGCGAGATGTTCGGATCAAAGATCAAACTTGATAAGGAACTCATGGCGAAGGTGAAGAAATATTCCGATCTGGCTGGATATTCGTCGGTGGAGGAATTCATCACGCACACGCTCGAGCGCGAGATTGAGCGGCTCGAAGAGTCGGACTCGGAAGAGGAAATCAAGAAGAAGTTAAAAGGGCTCGGATATATATCCTGAGAGATTTGGATAACCAACTGATGTACGTCGCGAATTTAGTCATCACGAGAATCTTTGGTGCGCTGTTGAGTCCGTTCAGCGGGCTGTCGCCCATTTGGGGTCTGCTGGCGGTTTCGGTTGTCACCGGAATCGTCCTGGTGGTGATCTTCAAGTATACTTCGAACCAGGCGGCGATCCGGAAGACGAAGGAGAAGATCAGCGCCTATTTCCTGCAAATTCGGCTGTTCAAGGACGATCTCGGCCTGATGCTCGATGCGCAGAAGCGAATTCTGCGGACAAACCTGACGTACATGAAGTACTCGGTGGTCCCGATGCTGATCATGCTCGTTCCGGTCGTGCTGATTCTCATTCAACTCGGCATCCGCTACGAGAACCGGCCGCTGAGGCCGGGCGAAAGCGCCGTCGTGAAGCTGAAGTTCGGGGAACCGATTGAAGCTCTTCCGGTATTGGTGGAGGCAAGTGATGGAATCAAACTGGAGACGCCGCTGTTGCGGTTGCCGGAAGATCGTGAGATCGATGTTCGGATCGGCGCGCTGAGCGAGGGCGAGCACCACCTGGTTGTTGTTATAGACGGGCAGCGGATAACGACTCCCGTAAGAGTCTCTAATCGGATTGAATGCGTTTATCCTGAGCGGGAAAAGTATGCGTTTGCGGGCATTCTGTTTGCACCCGGGCAGAAGCCTCTCCCGCAGGATTCGCCGCTCGAGTCCGTCAGCTTTATTCTGCCGCGGCGCGAATTGAACGTATTCGGTCTGAGCGTGCACTGGCTGGTTTTCTTCTTTGTCGTTTCAGTTGCTGCGGGATATTCCCTCAAAGGGGTCTTCAAGGTGCAGGTTTAAAACCAGCCCGCGCGGTAAGGCGGTTTACATTCCTGTATGCATAGAGTTCCTGCGCAATCCCGCACCCTCCCACGTATAGGGCGGTTCCATTGACAGTTCGATTTTTTCAATGATTTTGTCGCCGTTGCGCTCCCGGAAGAATCCAATTATCTCGCGGTACATCTCCTCTCGAATGTGCCGGAAATATCGCATCTTGCCGTCCGGGCCGGGGACGAATTCGGCGAGAACAAGTTCATCTCGTCCAAACCGCGCGCGCATAACATCGAGCAGCGGCGGCTGAAATCGGAAGGCGCCCAAAACGATTGAATCGATCGTTTCGAGCGGCAGGGCATCAGCAATGAGATCGGCAAGGTTCTCATAGCCGGCTTGCCAATTATGGTAATGGATGATTGGGTCAAGCCTAAGCCCAATCGGATAACCTGCAGACGCGCATTTCCTTGCCGCCTTCAAACGTTCCTCTATTGATGCCGCTCCGACTTCATATTTCCGGCTAATTTCCAATGGGGTTAATGTCCAGGAGACGACCGTTCTTCTGTTGTGCCGGAGCGGCAGAATTGTGTCGATCAGGTCGCTCTTTGTCCGCAGTTCGAGCGTTGCGTTGTGGAATCGGGAGAAGAGCTCGACTGCCTCGGCGGCAAATCCGCTAAAATGCTCGAGCGCGAGCGCGTCGGCTGTCTCGCCGGCATGAAAGAGAATTTCGTCGGATCGTTCGTTCTCGAGAATCTCTCGAACCTGCATAAACAGCTCGTCGGCATTGACGAATATCGTGGGAACCGCGTTCGCGAAATAGCATTGGAGGTAGCAATAGCTGCAATCGAACGGGCAGTTTTCCGCGTGCAGGAGATAATACTCTTTATCCTGGTTGAGCGAATCGTGTCGCCGGAATTCTTTCACCATCGCACCCTGCTTGAGCGCGATCGCCAGATATTTCTTCGCTTCTGTAAACCGCTTGCCGGGAGTTAGATGCGAGAAGTCCAGTCGGCGGTGATCTTCGACATACGAAATGTCTGCACGGGGAAAGCTTTTCAGAATTCGCTGTGCACGAGGATGAGACGCGGCGGCTTTTTCCACATAAATCTTTTGCGGCTCGAACGTCTTCATGTATGACCACCGAGAATTGAAAAGAGCGACCTGATTTTATCGGATGATTCGGGCCGCGAGAGCTTCCGGAGGACATCTTCCAGTTGCTCCGGACTTTTTGCTCGAATGGAAATGCTGATCTCATCGCCTTCCAAGTATCTCGGCGCTTCGATCTTGCAGTTATGGCCGGCTGTCAGCGCACCGGCCAAATTATCGAATTGTGATTGTGCGGCACTCAGCGCAGGATATCTGCTTTTAACCAGCGAATCTCGCAGGACTTGCAATTTGTGGCGGAACGTTCCGGAGACAGCCGATGCCTCCAATTGCCGAATATATTGTGCGGGTTCCAGATTTTTCATCTTCGCGACGTCCAGTATCGTGGGAATCAGCTCTCGGGTTTCATTGAGGTTCGCCTTGCACGCTTGCAGCAGGTCGAAGAGGGCGAGCCGCGCGGGAGGCTCGACGTCGAGCAGGAGGAAAGCCTGTTCCACTCGGAGTTGTTCTCGATGAATCGCCTGCAGCATCGGCGGTTCCAAGGTCGTCAACCGCAGATGATTTTCCAGATGCCGCCTGGATTGCGGCAATTGCAGATGAGGCGCTATCTCGGCAAATAATCGTTCGATTGAATAGCCGACTGCTGCAAATTTCTGAAGCGCAATCGCCTGCTCGACAGGGCTCAGCCGGCGCGACCATTCGCTGTCGACCAGACTGAGCCACAGGCACTTTTCGTCCGACAATCCGACGGGATCGGCCACTTTCACGGGAATTTCGGGAATGCCGAGGCGAAAACATGCTTGAACCCTGTTGAATCCGCAAATGATCTCGTATTTATGTTCTGTTTTTTTCACCAGCGGCGGATTAATCAGCCCCAGTTCTTGTATGGAAGCGGTAAGTGCGCCGACATCGGGCTCGAACGAAAAGCTGAATTTGGCGGCCTCGGGAGCATTGGCCAAGATATTGGCGATTTTCAGCAATCGATATTCCATCTCTTTCCCTTCACTCGCAACAAATGCGAAGTATTGCATTTTGGCTTATGGGAAATCGTAAAGGCGCATCCAGAATTATATACCAGGAGGAAGGGATTTCCTGCAGCGAATGATGAGGAAGAAAGCGATGACGCGCGTCACCGCGAGCTCGGGATACCGGCTCACGCTTTCATCGGTGGCGGTCGGTTCCGAGAAAGCCTCCAGAGTGAAGCCGCTTTTTATCAGCAGGTTCAGCCAGGCACTGAGTGTTCTGCGGAAGACGGGGATTCGGAATTCCGTCTGGCCCTTCAGTTCGGCAGGAATATTTGAAAATCCCCACTGTTCGACTTCACCGGCAGGGGGAGAAAAGTAGTTTCCGCATTCGACGGCGGTCACGGAACCCTTCTCGTCGAAGACATATTTCCAGCGCGGCGTCTGGAAGCATGGATGCGTGATTGAAAATTGGAGGAACCCGCCCGGCTTCAAGGCACGGTATGTCTCGGCCACGACCTTCTCGTGCTCCGGCATATCCATCAAGCTCATGGTTGCGATCGCAAAATCGAATGAATCTGATCGAACCGGCAATTCCAGCGCACTAGCCCTGAGATGCTGTATGCCAAGGGGATGAAGCCGCTCCTCCTCAACGGCATCGCGCACAAAGACCGTGGAGATATCCAAGGCAGTCATTGCCGCGCCGAGGCGGCGGATCAGCCGGGTATTGTTCCCCTCGCCGCACCCGATATCCAATCCTCGAAGTCCGGTCACCGTCGGCAGCATTTCCAGGAATGCCGGAGTGTTGACATGATCCCTGAAGACGTCGTAGCCTAATCGCGACAGTCTGGTCCAGCTTTTGGCGTTCTCATCCCACATTCGCTCGACGTCTCGTTGGTTCATGAGGGCTCCAATTAAATCGGAATATTATGGTGCCGAGTTGGGCGTTCGAAAGAATGAAATGAACCGAGATCAAGCCGAATGAAGCCGCATGCACTATCGCGTTTTCGGCGGCTGATCATCCGAAGAAAAGCGATCTTCTCTTTTTCAGGGCCGAATCGACCATATCCTGAATTGTGGAGCGGAGTTGCCGGTTGAGGCGGTTGACGATCACGTTGTCGCTCAATGCCTCTTCTCCGTACTCATCGTAGCTGATGACGTC
This sequence comes from Candidatus Abyssobacteria bacterium SURF_5, assembly GCA_003598085.1. Classification (NCBI taxonomy): domain Bacteria; kingdom Pseudomonadati; phylum Candidatus Hydrogenedentota; class Candidatus Abyssobacteria; species Candidatus Abyssobacteria bacterium SURF_5. The sequence goes on along the minus strand of QZKU01000112.1, from coordinate 4,150 downwards.
TCCGAACTGGATGTACCACTTGGTAGGCAGCGGAAGGAATCCGAGGAGGCCGAGCCAGGGAAAGGTTGCGGTGATCGGGAACAGCGGCATTCCGAACATCTTGCCGAGCCAGTTGGCGTATCCGAGAACGATGTAGATTTCTTCAGCGCCGACGACGGCGCAGGGGACGACCGGCGTCCCCGTTTTGATTGCAAGCCGGATGACGCCTCCGCGGCCGAACCGGGCGAGATTATAACGGTTCTTGAATCCTTTGGCCATCCCCTTTATGCCCTCGGGAAAAACGCCGACCAGTTGGTCGTGCCGAAGCAGTCGTTCCGCATTTTCCTGGCAGGCTCTGACCTGCCCGACGGCATTCATGAATTGCGTGGCAAACGGCAACTGGCCGAACCAGTCCTCGATCAGGAACCGGGCATGGCGGCGGGCCGGATGAAATTTGTAGATTGCGGTGGCAATCATTGCGCCGTCGAATGGGATGACGCCGGAATGATTTGCGACGATAAGCGTTCTCCCTTTGGAAGGCACTTTTTCGATGCCGGAGGTATTCACCCGCCAATATTTTTCATACAGGAACATCATCAACGATTCGAACTTCGTTTCGATATCCGGAACTTTGCCGAATTCATCCATATGCTCCAGCGTCTCTATCAGCTTGTCGTAATCGTGTGGCCGCGAGCCGGGCAGGAGCGAAAGGATTCGCTTCAATCCGCTTTTCAATGACCCGTCCCTGCTTTTTGCAGGTGAAGGCCTCAATTTCTTCACCGGCACATCAAAGGATCCTGTTTCGGATTCCATCGGTTGCGGCTCGATTGACGGAGTTCTTTTTGCCTTTTTCTCGGGTCGCTTCTCGAGTCTCTCCAAGCGCTGTTCGATTCTGCGTTCGACGCCGGCGTACCCATTGTCTTTCTCAGCCGAATCGCGTCGCACCTTGGTTCGCTTCTTTGCGGTTATCTTGGCTTTTTTGACAGATGGACCCCCGGTGGATCTTGCCGCGGGTTTCCGTTTCCGGGTTTTTTCAGTGGCCATTTCGCACCCTCGCTTTTATTTTGGCAGCAGTGTCTCCGCCATTTCGGCGGCGGGAATATCGGCAAGCGCTTCTCCGTCGGAATCATCCTCCGCCGTTGCCGGCCGGCGTCCAACGCGCCCAAGGCGCTTCACTTCGAGAAATTCTTCCAGCGCCTGCCAGGCTGTCTTTTTCGCCTCAAATCCCATGACTTCTTTGGCCCTTGACCCGTCGGCCAGGCAATGATATCTGAGAAAATCGAGGTGTTCCGGCGGGAAAGGTCCGGTTTTGGCAATCCAGAGCGCCCTGATAAAATTTTGGGCCAGCGGGTAAGGCATCGGCACGCTTTTCTTATTAGCCAGCTTGAGGATCATGCTCAGCGGAATGATCCTTTGCCCTACAATGTTGAAGACACCATGAAAATCCTCGTCTACGGCAAGCTTGAATGCATCGATTACATCATCTTCCGAAATGAACTGTATCAGTGGATTGTAACCGAGAACGGTCGGGCAGACCGGCATCGAGAGATAATGAGTCCAGCAATTATCGACGGTTGGCCCTATGATGCTGGAATGCCGCAATACCGTTACGAGCGTATTCGGGTTCGCTTTCCAGAAGCGAAGCAACTGGCGCTCGACTTCCACCAGATCGAGTTGAAACTCGTAGTCCAGCCGAGGCCGCGGCGTGTAATTTTCGTCCATGTAATGAGGATTATCATATCTGGCGCCATAGACCAGGGTACGGCTTGCGACCACGATCTTTCTGATGGCTGCTTCCGCGCATGCGGACAAAACGTGCATTGTTCCGATGGAGGTCACCTCGTGCGCATATGTGGTATCGGAAATCGGCCGCTGGTGGAATCCGGCATGAATCACGGTATCTGGTTTTTCGCCCTCGATGATTTCATAGATCATCTCATCGGCGCGGGGATGGGTCAGGTCTACTTTGTAGAATTTTTCCTTTGTCGATTTTGTTGAAGGTCTTGCAACATCGACCTCCACAATCCTCTTATAATGGTGATCCTGTCGCAGGCGTTTGAGTAGATTGCCGCCAACAAATCCGGATGTTCCGGTCATCAGAACGCATCGGCCGGCGATATCCGGCGCACGACGCGGACGCGAATTATCTTTTGTCATGTAAGTTCCCCCCGCACGAAAGGCATATTTTTTCACCCATTACTTTGCCACCTTTTCCGAGATCTGTCAAGCGATTCTCGTCGTCGAATTTCCGGATCCACATTCCGGGGATATGAAGCCGTGGTAGAAGGTAAAGGGAGGAAAATTCGGTTTTTGTCAGGCTGTGCTGCCGCGTGAAACGCTTCGGGGGAATCCGTTTGCCGGTTGGCTGTGACAGGAACGGGAGCGTACGTGTGAGTGCTCCGAAGAAGCGGAGCATTTCCCGAAGGATATTGAGCCTACGAGGCCACACGCGCCGCAAGTCTATCTATTTGCGTTTCAAGTGATTTCTTGTTCTCTCGCGCCTTCGCCATTTGAGCTTCGGCTGCCCCGGCGCTTTCTTTAATCATATCAAGTTCCGGCTTCAATTTTTCCAGGTCATTCTTCAGTCGCGCGCACTCGCGTTCGGCGGCGTCGCGCGCCGGCAGCGCCTCCTGAAATTGCTCGAGCAGATTCTTCCGCTGCTGTCCCAGTGAGGCGAGTTCGGCCTCGATCTTCTCGACCTGTTCCTTGATCTGCTGGCACAATTGCTGGTGCTGGGTAAATGAGGAATCCGCTTCCGCCAGTTTAGCGTTCAATTGATCAACTTCTTTAGCCCTGTCGCTCAACTCTTCGTTTATTCGATTAAATGCCTCCTCGGCCTCGGCTTCTTCATGAACTGCCATCTCAAGGTCGGCGCGGAGCCCTTTCTCCTTCTTCTGAGCCTCTTGCGCCTCGATTTTTGCGAGTACTCCGGCAGCTTGCATGGCGAGGTCTTTTGCCATCTCGCCGTTTCCGGAAATAAGAGCCTCCTGCGCCTTTCGAAGCAGCTCTTGTGCGTCGGTCTGCAGGGGTTTGTTCATCTGGTCTTCCTCCAGAGCAGGCGTTTGATGGTTGTTAGTGGCGGGTGAATCTCCGTTCCTTGCGCCTTCAGGGCAGGCGGGCGGCGCCGTCCAGTCGCTGGTGAGATCGATGATTTCCGATTCTTCCAATTCGAGCGACTCTCTTACACGCTGTATCAGGTCCGAAACCAGCGTCCACTGGTGCTTCTCCAGCTTCTCTTTCTTGTTCTGGACCAGCGTGAGCTTTTCTTCGAGTTCGATACACACATTCTCGAATTGATCGAGCGACTCCGCGCGCGTGATCGCGCGTATAGACTCGAGTATCTCACACAGATGGCTTACCGCCTTCGGTGGAGGTATCTTTTTCTTCTGCCATCCATTCTCGAGGACGGCCATGTCGTCTTGCAGATTACACAACAACTCGACTTCGCGACGGCGCTCTTCCTGTGGGGGAAGGACTCTCATTTTTCTTACCCCTCTGTTCAATCAAGTGCTTGCTCAAGACTCTCCTCACTTATGAAAGAGCAATAATTGTACCAACAAATCCTACTCATTGGAAATGGAGAATGGAGCCGGCAACCGGCCGAAATGACCGTGCGGACAAGGACGAGAGCCAAGAGAGAGAAGTGGCCTAAATCATGTGTTCAGAATATGTTACAGCAAGGATAAGCTGCAGCCCTTTTATGCATTCGACAACCGACCTATTGAGACGGACGTGCGTTTTGGGCAAGCCACGGAAATGTGCAGCCTTACAAAATTGTTCGAGTTGATGGAAAAGAAAATTCCGGGCTAAAATCTCAGATTTTTGTCTTTGACCTCGTGACCCCAGCATAATTATCATTGACTGCCTTGAAGCCACACGGTGCGAATGAATTCGCACCTACCGGTAAAACCATGTGCGTTTACCAGGAAGAAGATTTAACCGCAGGAGCGCAGAGTTTTCGCAAAGAGCGAAAAGAGAGAGAGAAAAGCATAGGATCTCCCGCATGTTTGATGAAACACAGGCGAGACACACACGCCGCCAGGCGTGGAGAATGAGTGAAAGAAAAGAAGAGGTGGTAGTGTAGGCTAATTTCTGTAAAAGTAGACAAAGCGGCCAGCTTTGTGCTCCAATCTTTGGTTGTAGTTGTAGGGAAATCAAAGAGAGGAGGACA
>QZKU01000111.1 GCA_003598085.1 Candidatus Abyssobacteria bacterium SURF_5 | reverse complement strand
TCATCTCCAAAACCACAAAGGAAACCCAACAGAGCCAATAAGAAGGAGCAGTCAGCAAAAATCCGCCCCCAAGGGCCGATTTAGATGCGTAAGCCCTAGACTCCGGGTGGATATCCTTGCATTCGCTGTAAAGAGTGTGGTAAAATTTTCCCGTGTCCTCAGAGGACAATCCGAGTTTTATGCATCTGGGCCATCTACACGAGTCGGCAGAACAGAACCCCGAGCTCGCCCTGCGGCATTACGGGCGAGCTATAGAATTCTTACGAGCAGGAGACAAAGCGAGGGCTTCCGACGAGCTCCGGCAGGTGCTCCGGTACGATCCTGATTTTTCGGAAGCGCTGGCGCGGTTGGGAAGTCTTTCCTCCGGCGGCGAATGACGCTGTCTGCTTCGTTTTATTTTTGGATGCATGCGCGGAGGAAAAGCGGAGGGATCTTCCCGTCCATGTCGCAGCGAGAATAAACCTCCTGCACGATCAAGGGAATGGGATTCCGGAGGGAGGAGCACGATGTGTCGTTTTTGTGAAGAATACGGTAACGGCGGAAAATGGTATTTGAATCCTTCCAATTATGCTCGCCGCTTGTATAAGATACGGAAGGACGCGGAGGAGGCACTGGGCGTCGAGGCCGATCCACAAGCCGCGGGAATGGGGGGCGCGGCAATCAATGAGATTATCCGCCTGCGCTCGGCAGGAAAACGCGATGAAGAGGAGCGAGTAAAAAAAGAGGCCCTCGAGGAAGCGTACGGGCGTCATTTTGCACAGGTGGTGACCCTTGAGGAGACCAAGCAGATTTTCGACATAGCATATCCGATTGCCCGGATGACCTGTGCTTGCAGGCGCGCATCGATCGCGTTGCCGGACGAACAGAATTTCACGTGTATCGGGATCGGGCCGGGCATGTATAAATGGGAGCGATGGCCGGAGACGTATCGGGGCGGCGTAGAATTCATGTCGCCGGCGGAAGCGAAGAAATGGGCTGATGTCGCCGACGAGGCCGGGCTGGTTCATACCGTTGATGTGTTCGGACTGCCCTACATCGGGGGCATGTGCCAGTGCGAGTATCCCGGCTGCGTGGCAATCCGCAACCGAGTCGATTACGACTTCAAGTTTCTGCTCAAAGGGGAGCATGTGGCGGAAGTCGACCCTGAGAAATGCATCGGCTGCAAGAAGTGCATATCGCGGTGCCACTTTCGGGCCATGTATTTCAAGATTTTTGCTGAGAAGGCCGCGATCGACATGACGAGGTGCTTCGGGTGCGGGCTGTGCGCGAGCGTGTGCCCGACGAAGGCAATAACTCTTTCCGAGCGAAGCGGTTTTCCGGCCTTGGCCGCTAATTGGTAGCTCGTGTGAGCTGCCGCTTTGGGCGAAGTCGCTTTGGGAAGAACCGGAGGAATGTTGAATGCTTCCAGTCATAACCGTCGATAATGAGAAATGCATCGGGCCGTTAGATTGCGGGAACTGTCTGCGGACGTGTCCAATGATGGTTTTTATCACCGGGCCTACGAAGATATGGAAATTCCGCGAGACCGATCGGAAAGATTATCAAGTATATGCGCGCTATTACGATCAGTGCATTACGTGCCGCAAGTGCGAGGAAGGATGTCCGGGAGAAGCGATAACGGTTTCTGTTGCCGGCATGGCGGATGCGCCCGCCGGCGACTCGATGGAGGCGCCCTCGCCGGAATAATCGATCCGCAACGCATATGGAGGAGTTGATAAGATGGCGGAGAAGAAGGTAAAACGAAAGAGCACGGAGGCCGCAAGGAAGAAAATCGGCCCGAGTGATGAGATTGCAGCCGGCAGACGCCTGAAACTCGAAGAAGGAGTGTCTCGCGATTTTGATATGCCGAAGGAGATGGCGGAGGAGATGTCGGCCGCTTTCAGTTTTGCGGATCTTGCGGAGAAACTGCGGGATAAGGGTGAGAGTGAAGCGCGAAAAGCTTTTGACGAATTCGGCCGGGGCGTCATGCAGAAAGTGTTTGAATTGGCGGATGGCAAGTACAAGGATCGGACGGCCGAGATGATCGAGGTAGTCGCCAAACAGACCGGTATCCGGTTCCCGCATCAACTGCAGCGCTACATCGAGCTTTCCGTCCTGTCGCTGCGGCCGCAGGACAAATGGAACGTCACTCTCTCGACTACTCACGAGTTGAAATTTCAGGAATACGGCTGCGCGCTGCACGCGGCGCTTTCGGCGGCGGGTATAAATCTCGAGGGGCTTCCCTGCGGCGCAAGTTGTATTGCGGGATTTATTGAGGCAGCGAAGTCTTTATCCTTGAAAATGAGGGTTGCTCACACGGCGAAATTGCCCGAAGGGTGTTGCGAGTTCACGTTCTATCCGCTCTAAGGGCCTCTTGGTTGAGGCGAGATTCAAGTTACAGCGAATTCAACTCCGAAACGACCATCTCATCCAATTCTTTCAACCCTGCCGCGGAAGCCAGTTCATGCGCGGTTTCCAGATGTTCCTGCGCTTTCTTCACGTCTCCGGTCTTTTGTCTTACCAATCCCATTCTGTAGAGGGTTTCAGCCATGCGGCGGTCATTCTGATGGAGGCTGAAAATGTCGAGCGCTCTCGTGTAATAGCGAAGGGCGCTTGCATAATCCTCCTTGACCTGATAAGCGGCGGCGATATTAAAGAGGTCGATCCCGATGGCGGTTGAGGCTTCGAGCTGCTTGTCGATTTCGAGGGCGCGCTCATAGAGATCGAGGGCGGCATCCGGGTCATTCATGGCGAGGGAAAGCGTTCCCAGATTCGTCAGATTTTCCGCGACGGCGAGTTGATCTCCAACGTTTTCATTCAGTTTCAACGCTTGCTGATAAAGGTCCTTCGCCTCTTGCAGATTTCCCTTTTCTTTCGCGAGTATCCCCAGATTATTCAGCACTTTCGCCCGAAGAGCCGGCAATTTGTTTGACTCGGTAATCTCCAGCGCATCCATTAAATTTCGTTCGGCCTGCCCTTTTTGATTCAGTGCTGAATAAGCTGAAGCCACGTTGACCTGCGCGGTTGCAATCCCTCGAGGACTATTGAGGGCGGCATAGGCGGAAAGCGCCTTTTGGAAACTGTCGAGCGCCCGCTCGGTTTTGCCCTGCTCGAGGTAAACGGCGCCGATGTTGTTGTGGGCTTCGGCGACGCCCTCCCGGTAGTCAACCAGGATGCTGCTGCGCAAAGCCTCGTTGAATTTGCCCAAGGCGCCGACATTATCGCCCTTGCGATACAATTCGATCCCCCTGCTCATTTGTTCGCCCGCCCGCTCGATCTGGGTTGGGGGCGGCGTCACGCGCGCGCAGGAAGAGAATGCAAAGGCACATAAGCATGCGCAAGCGGTGAGGAGAAGGAAGGCGCTTCTTCTGCGGATGCATTGAGCATTCAGGAGAGAAGAGCGCGCGAGAGAGCATTTGTGCATCACCACATGCGCCGCACTCATTGGGCCACCTCGGGGCGAGCCGTATCGCGCTCACCGACCGCCATTGGTCCGGCCGCGGGTGGCGGTTTGGGGCCGCCGAAGAGCCAGCTTCTTCTTGCGGCCTCGATAACCTCTTTCGCTTCGCCAACCCCCTCATCGGCGGATTCGACCAGCGGTGCGAGCCGCGGGGTGACCTCTTTAATGTCTTCCGAAGCCGCTTTCAGATTTCCCGTTATGGCCTGCGCATCTTCCATAACGACTTTTCCGGAACCCATGAGCTGATAAAGCTCAGTCGCGGCGGCGGAGGCATCTACAGAAAACTCTTCCATCTTCTGCAAGGAGGTTTTCAGGTTTTCCATAAGCGATGGGAGGTCGGAAGAGGCCATTTGCGCATTGGCTGATACCGTTCTGAAATTATCCATGGTTTCCTGAGTGGTGTCGAGGACTTCGTTGGTTTTTTCATAGAGATCGTTTCGCTGGACGAGTGCGCCGATGGTGCCTTCCCCCTGCCGCATATTGTCGGTCATGATTTTGATATTTCGCAAGATTGTGGCGACGTCGCTGTCGGGGCTGGCGAGCCGATCGGTGAGGGCGGAGATGTTTCGCATGGTGTTTTCGAGATTCTCCATGGTGGGCCGCGCCGCTTCGAGGGCGTCGGTCAACTCGACAAACTCCTGCGTCTTGATCACGCCGTCGGGCGGAATAATCTGTTCGTCTTCCGAGCCGACAGTGATGGCGACATAGCGGTCTCCCATGAGACCGAACGTTTTAATGGAGGCGATGGAATCGGCGCGAATGCGCTGCATCTGACTTTTTGTGATGCTCATGACCACCTTGACTTTATTGTTTGGCCCGAACGTGATGTCCTTGACGTATCCGACGGTTATGCCCGCCAATTGCACATCGGCGCCCGCCTGCAGTCCGCCGACCGATCCAAAGAAGCCCTGTATCTGATACCGCTCCTGAAAGATGTTCTGTTGTCTTCCGATAAAAATGACGAGGACGAGCAGCAGCAAGAGTGACGACAGGACGAAAAGGCCCACGATCGTTTCCGTCATTCTCCTTCGCTTAGCCATCCATCCACCTCCTGAATATACTCCATAATGTCAGACGCAAAAATGCCTTCATGCGGCAGCCGCCTCACCGGCGCAACGAACTTGCCTCGAGGAACTCCTGCACATACTCGTTCTCGCTCTTCATCATCTCATCCATGGCTCCCACGAAAATGAATTTGCCCTCGTGCAGGAGTGCGACTCGATCGGCCACGATACTTGCGCATATCAGGTCATGCGTAACTACGATGGAGGTAACCTTTAAATCCAATTGGAGCCGGTGAATGAGTTCCGATATCTGCTTTGCAAGGATGGGGTCGAGGCCGGTCGTCGGCTCATCGTAAATGATGATGCGAGGATCGAACGCGAGCGCCCTCGCGAGCGCGGCTCTTTTCTGCATTCCTCCGCTCAATTCGGCGGGCATTTGATCTTCGACATTCTCAAGGCCTACCAGCCTCAATTTCTGAATAATTCTCTCATGGATTTCGCGCTCGCTTAAATCCGAATGGTGCTCGAGGACAAACGAGATGTTTTCGCCGATCGTCAAGGAATCATAGAGGGCCGATCCCTGGAAGAGGAATCCGATTTTCAGGCGAAGCCGATCCCATTCCTCATCATTCGTGAACGCCGTCACGTCCTGACCTTCGATAAGAATGCGACCTTCATCCGGCTCCATCAGGCCGACCAGAATATTGATGAACACGCTCTTGCCGCTGCCGCTGGCGCCGAGAATAACGATAGTCTCTCCCTCGGCTATGCTCAGATCGACGCCATCGAGAACGGCGTGATCATTGAAACTTTTCTTCAGCCCCTCAATGGCTATCAAAGGGGCGCTGCGTGAACCTTCATAGTTCATAAAGGAAACGGATGTCCAGTTGCCTATTCTCCGAAAATGATTATCATGATGCGGGTGAGCACGACGTCCGAGATCATGATCATCAATGAGGTGGAGACTACGCTTGCCTTGGTTGAATTTCCCACGCCCTCGGTTCCGCCCGTAGTCTTGAAACCATAATAGCTGGCGACTGTCCCGATAAGCATGCCGAAGAAGATCGTCTTAAGGAGGCCTGGAAGCACATCGACATAGCCGATATAGGTTAACGTGTACGACATGTACAGATGGTAGCCGATGTTCCCCTGCACGATGCCGATGAGGAGGCCGCCGCCGATGCCCAGGATGTCCGCGATCACGGCGAGCAGGGGCACGGCGATCATGCACGCAACGATTCTCGTCACCACCAGATACCGGATGGGATTAACGGCGGAAACGGTCAGCGCGTCGATCTGGCGGGTCACCTTCATCGAGCCGATTTCGGCGCTGATGCCCGAGCCGGCGCGTCCGGCCACCATGAGTGCGGTCAGGACCGGCCCGAGCTCTTTCACCACGGCAAGGCCGACGACGACGGCGACGTAATTGACGGCACCGAACGTTTTGAGCGTGCCGATGGTTTGCATGGCCATTACCATTCCGACCGAGAGCGCCACCGTCGAGGTGAGTAACAGCGATTTCACTCCGATGCTGAAGACCTGGCGAATCGTTTCCCGGAAGTAAAACTGAGGGGTAACCGCCTTGCCCATCGCGTCGGCCCAGAACAAGAACATCCGGCCGGCGGAGTTGGCATACGTGATAAAGTCACTGCCCAGCGCGCGCGGCAGGTTTTTCATGCGAGGTTTCCTGCTGTTTTGCGGGGAAATTTGACATCGCGAGCAACCCAGCGTAAATTATACAACAATTGCAATGACAAGTCTAATCAGAAGCTCATCTTCCGGAGGCGGTGCGCGAGTGGAGGAGCGGCTCTGTTTTTGACATCGGTTGGTTAAAATGACATATTTATTGGGTTATCCACTTGCCGGTCAAATCCATCGGATGAACGGAGAAAAAGGATGTCAGCGATGACGAAAGCGCACCCTCAACGGATCGTTCTCGATTATACAAACCTCATGGAACAGGCGGTCGGGCCGGATCATGGAATCAGTCAGAAGGAATTGCGGGCCGAATTTGGGCGGCTGAAGGAGATCGCAAAATCCTTCCGCAAGATGCGGCGCGAGGGGCGGCTTGCATTTCTGGATTTGCCCTACCAGGAGCAATGGGTGCGCGAGATCGAGGCATACGCGCGGCGACTGCCGAAAGTGGTCGACAATTTTGTGGTGATCGGAATCGGGGGATCCGCTCTCGGCAACATCATGCTTCATTCGGCGCTCAACCATCCTGAATATAATTCTCTCCCGCGCAGGCGGAGAGGCCCGCGTATGTTCTTTCTGGACAATGTGGATCCCGACCGGACGCTGTCTCTGCTGCAGGTGCTTGACCCGCGAAAGACGGTATTCAACGTGATCACCAAGTCGGGCGATACGGCGGAAACGATGAGTAATTTTCTGATTGCCCGCGCATGGCTGATGCGGGCGGTGGGTAGGCAGTCGCTTGCGCGGCATATCGTGGCGACGACGGACAGGGTTAAAGGCCATCTTCGAAAGATTGCGGATGCGGAAGGTTATCAGACGTTTGAGGTGCCGGATGGAGTTGGAGGCCGTTTCTCGGTTCTGACGCCGGTCGGACTCCTTTCGGCTGCGGTATCAGGCATCAACATAAGGCAGCTGCTAAGAGGCGCCGCCTCGATGGATGAGGCATGCACCGCCGCAGACGCGAGGAGGAATCCCGCCGCCATCAATGCAGCACTTCATTATTTGCTTGACACGCGCAAGGGAAAGAGAATCTCGGTTATGATGCCATACGCACACCGGCTGCGCGATTTTGCCGACTGGTACCGGCAGCTCTGGGCGGAGAGCCTGGGGAAGGAGTACTCGCTCGATGGCAAGCGGGTTTACACGGGTCAAACTCCGGTGAAAGCGCTGGGTGCGACCGATCAACATTCGCAGCTCCAACTCTACATGGAGGGACCTTTCGACAAGGTAGTCACGTTTCTTGCCGTTCGCTCCTATCCGCGCGAGATCAAAATCCCATCAGCTTTCAGGGAGATGGAGGGTATTTCGTATCTTGGCGGGCAGCCGCTCGGCGATCTGCTGAAGGCCGAACAGGAATCGAGCGCGCTGGCTCTGACGAAGAATTCGCGGCCGAATTGCACTATCGTTCTGCCGGAGATCAGTCCGTTCGTAATCGGGCAATTGATTTACCTGTATGAAGTGCAAACGGCATTCGCGGGTGCGCTCTACAATATAAATCCGTTCGATCAGCCGGGGGTCGAGTTGGGGAAGAAATACGCCTGCGGGATGATGGGGCGAAAAGGGTACGAAGAATACAAGCGTGAAGTTAAGCGCAGCCGCAAGGGCAGAAAATTAACCGTCTGACTACCTATTTGGTCCTGCTTCCGACCACCGGGGAGAGAAAGAAATTGAGAAAGATCTTGGCGGGGGTATTTTCGGGCCTGTTTCTTGTTTTGGCGCTGACAATATGCTCCGGCGGCTGTCAGGGAGAGCCGCCTCGATCCGCTGAAAAACCCAAAGTGGCGGCAACGATATTCCCTTTATATGATATTGTCAGGAACATTGCAGGGGACAAGATGGAGGTGGTCCTTATTCTGCCGCCGGGAGCGAGTCCGCACACCATCGAGTTGACGCCCCAGCACGTGCGGCGCCTGGAAAACAGCCGTCTCGTATTCCGTATCGGGCACGGGCTCGACGATTGGACCGGCAGGTTCACCGAATTTCTTGAGGATGGGAAGGCGGTAATCGTAGATGAAGGAGTGGAGCTTGTCTCTGCAGGAGAAGAGCAGCACGGGCAAGAGGATGGGCATGCTCATAATGGAGTCAACCCTCATTATTGGCTTTCGGTCAAGAATGCGCAGATCATAGCTGACCATGTTTTGGAGAAGCTCATCGAAGTGGACGCTCAAAATGAGCAAACATACAGGAATCAGGCCGCATTATATAAGGACCGCCTGCAGCATTTGGAATTGGAGCTGAAGCAACAACTCGAGCCGTTTCAGGGTGAGGAATTGATCACGTTTCACGATTCGTGGGTTTATTACGCCCGCGAGTTCGACCTCGTGATTGTCGGAAACATTGAGCCGTTTCCCGGAAGGCAGCCGACTCCGCGCTATCTGGCGAGCCTGCAGGAGCAAATTCGGAGGTATGACATTCGCGTTCTTTTCTCGGAACCGCAGCTTTCATCCGAATCGGTTGAAGCATTCGTTGCCGATTTGGGGCTGGAACTGTATGTACTCGATCCGATTGGCGGCGTTGCGGGTCGGGAAAGCTACATTGACTTGATGAAATACAACACAAATACGATCGTTGAGGCTCTCTCCCATGGACGAGAATAGGATTCTGGAGGTCAGAAACCTGACCGTCAAATATAATGATCATGTTATCTTGAATAATCTCAACTACTACGTGAAGCCGGGCGAGATTGTAGCCATCATCGGGCCGAACGGCTCGGGCAAGACGACGATGCTCAAGGCGTTACTCGGCCTGATTCCATACCAAGGAAAGGTTCTCATTTTTGGGCGCGCCCCAAAATTTGCGCTCAATGAAATCGGATACGTACCTCAGAGATTTGATTTTGATAAGACCTTCCCGCTGACGGTCAGCGAATTCCTCGGCTTCGTCAGGTTGACAACCCCGCAGTGGCGAGAGGAAGTGCTGCATGAGGTCGGGGTGACTCATTTTCTTGATAAACGCATCGGCGAGTTGTCGGGCGGACAGATGCAGCGCACGTTGATCGCGAAGGCGCTGCTGAAGGAGCCCAAGCTGCTTCTCCTGGATGAGGCGACCAGCGGTGTGGATATGGCGGCTGAAATGACGTTCTTCGAGTTGGTCGAGCACTTGAACAAGACGCACAACCTCACGATCATGCTGATCTCTCACGAGGTCAACATGGTGTACAGCTTCGCGACGCAGATCCTGTGCCTGAACCGGGACCTGGTCTGCGACGGAAGGCCGAAAGAAGCGATAACGAAGGAGGTGCTCCAGAAATTGTACGGAAAGGACATCGAATTCCGACCCCATGAACATGGTTGATATACTTCAATACCCCTTCATGCAGCGGGCATTCCTGGCGGGAGTGGTGCTGGCGGTTCTGCTCGCGTGGCTTGGCACATTCGTTATCATGAGAAAGATGTCGTTTTTCTCCGACGGCATCGCGCACGCCTCTCTTACGGGAATTGCGATCGGCATTCTTGGCAGCTTCCAACCGCTTTCGGCGGCAATTATCTTCAGCATTCTGTTTGCACTGACGATCTACTACCTGGAGCGGAAGACCACATTGTCCTCGGATGCGATAATCGGGATGCTGTTTACCGCGGGAATGTCGCTCGGCGTGATCTTGATCAGCCTGCGAAGCGGATATCAGCCCGACCTTATGAGTTTTCTCTTCGGAAATATCCTTGCCATTAAGACCACAGACGTCATTCTCATCACGCTACTGTCTTTCCTGATATGTCTTTTTCTTCTCTCCAAACACAAGCAGATCACCTTGATAGCGCTCGATCCCGAGACGGCCTATCTCGAAGGCATCAACGTGAACCTGCTCCAGATCATCTTCTACATCATTCTTGCCACATCCGTCGTTCTCGGAGTGAAGATTCTGGGTATCATTCTCGTGAGCGCGCTCCTTATTATTCCCGCATCCACGGCAAAATTGATATCGCGAACGTTCAAGGGGTTGATCATCAGGAGCATCATAATTTGCGAGGCCACGGTATTGGCCGGCATCCTCCTTTCGTACTATCTCGATTCGCCGACCGGACCCGTCATAGTGCTTGTTGGAACCGCCCTGTTCTTCTTCATCTTTTTGTACGGTCAGATACGGGCCAACATATGATTTCAATCCCCTGCGCGATCATCAGCCCTGGCGGCTCCTTATGTCGATGATATGCTGCAGGACTACGAATGCGGAATTTAGGTGACAGTAATCGCAGGGATTAACGGGAGGGGGATTCAATGAGAGGTTTTTCGGGCAAGGTTGCGATCATCACGGGCGGCGCCTCCGGCATCGGGAAGGCTGTGGGCGAACAACTGGCGCGGAAGGGCGCGCATGTAGTGCTGGCGGATATTAATGGGGCCAAAGCAAACGAAGCGGCCGAATCAATAATTCGCGCCGGCCACAGCGCAACTGCGGCAGAGTTGGATGTGACCGATCCGGAGGCGGTGAAGCGCCTGGTGGATTCCGTCGCATCGGAGAATGACAGGCTTGATTATCTGTTCAACAACGCAGGCGTTGTCGTTTTCGGTGAGGCGCGGGATTTCTCATACGAGGACTGGCGAAGGGTTATCGATACCAATCTTTATGGAGTAGTGAACGGCGTTGCGGCCGCATATTCGCTCATGATCGAGCAGGGATTCGGTCACATCGTGAATACGGCGTCTCTTGCCGGCCTGGTGCCGCCGGTCGGGCTCATCTCATACGTGGCCAGCAAATACGGCGTCGTCGGACTATCGAACGCGCTGCGGGTGGAAGGCGCGCGATACGGGGTAAAAGTGAGCGTTGTGTGTCCAGGCCTGATCGATACGCCCATGAAGAACAGCAAGGTGCTGAATCTTGATCGCGAGAAACTGTTGGGCGCCGTCCCGTCGCTTTTGCCCGTCGATGAATGCGCGCGCGTGATCGTGGGCGGAGTCGAGCGCAATAAGGCGTTCATCGTGGTGACGCCGATGGCGAAGATCGCATGGGCGCTGCACCGGCTTAGCCCAAATCTCGGGATGTGGCTCTGGGGCAGGCAGATGGACAAGCTGCAGGCCATTCGAATTGCGGATGAGGTAAGAGTGTAGAGATATTCGGCCCTCTTCCGCGCTATGCTTTCTCTTTTTTGGGGCGGAAGTGAAGAACGCAGGCATCATCGAGGCGGTCCGCCCATAATTCCATCTCATAATCGAAGAAGCTTCCGAAAAAGCCATGGTCGAACGCATCGGCATGCCTGCACATGTCGGCGACGTCTTCATCATTGAGGTCGAACATGCGCCACCCCTCCCTCAGCGGGCAGCGAGGGACGCGGACGGCTAATTCCTCTTCATCGAAGCGAATTACCTCGGGCTCATTCATGGCGCCGTCGTCCGGGAAAAAATCGAGAAGCCAATCTTTGAAGTCTTTCAGCGTATCCGGCGGCGTGAACAATTTGGCGATA
Organism: Candidatus Abyssobacteria bacterium SURF_5; assembly: GCA_003598085.1. Taxonomy (NCBI): domain Bacteria; kingdom Pseudomonadati; phylum Candidatus Hydrogenedentota; class Candidatus Abyssobacteria; species Candidatus Abyssobacteria bacterium SURF_5. The sequence continues at coordinate 17,017 of QZKU01000111.1, read as the reverse complement.
TTGACGCCGTGTTTGTAAATAGCGCGCTTGAAAAGCGAGCTGGCGCGCTCCTCCCCCAACTTGTTTCGCAGTTCCTTGAGGATCGCCGTGTAGACGAGCCCGCGATTGGCCGTCGCGAGGAATAGTTCCTTTCGAAGTTTTTCGATCTTTTTGGCATCCTGACACATAAATTTTCCCCTACTTGAAAGACAGACACTTTTCTAATTCTTTCAACTGCTGTTCAGATATCTGCTGCCGGGTATCCTTTTTCAAAATCTCATCTACCGCCTCGATGGCCCGATCCAGCATCGGCTTTGTGCGGTCGCGGTCGAAGACGCGCGGAGCGAAGTGCTCGTCGCTGCGCAGGAATGATGCGGTCTCGGGATGGATGACGCCCTCGTCGGAAAGAAAGGCGATATCCTGCAGAGAATCGCGTTTCTTTCGGACCCCTTTCGCGAAATACAATTCGGCGCCGATGATATCGTTGTCTACAGCGAGTGATTCGCAGCTCAGGATATCCTCCTCGCCGTACATGCCCATGCCGGTGATGTTATCGATGCCCGCGCGCATCGCGCTGCTGATCGAGCGCTGCTTCTCGATGCCGTACTGGGCGTCGATGACCGTCGAATCGGCTATCGCGTAGGCATGAGTGGGAAGACCATATCTTCTTGCGACTGCGGCGTAAGCCGTGATTATTTTCATGACCGCCGGGCTTGCAAGCTCGGCGTCCATTCTGCCCCGCTCGAAATTGATCGAGCTTGGCGAGCCGCCCCAGATAACCGGTGCACCCGGATGAGCCGTTTGTGAGATCACATAGCCAGCGAGGGTTTCGGCGACGCTTTGCACAACGCATTCATAAAGGGTTGCGGGAAAGCTCAGGCCGGGCTGAGGCATCGAGATGATCTCGGCGGGAATCCCATATTTCCCGCAATCGACAAGGCACTCGCCGAGGGTTCTCGACCATTTCAGCGGATCAGGGCAGCAGTCGAAAATAGCCAGTGGCTTCTTCCGCAGTTCCGCTCCCGAGCCGCGAAACACCAGCAGCATGTCCTTCATCCGCTCGAAGTTGTTCTTTCCGGCCTGCGGGTAGATTCCGGTGATAACGGGTTTCCGCGAATTCCTGAAAACCTCCAGCAGCCGGTGTGCGTCCTGCAGTCTCGGCTCGATGTCGTGCGGGACCATGGCGGTGCTGACCATATCAACGTGTTGCAGGAAATCGGCAACTTTTATGAATTTTGTGAGATCGGCGGAGGTTGACGGATGATTGCCTGATCTGCCGTCGCAAAAAATCCGGCCGGAAGAGCCGGTGGAAAAGGCCGGAGCGCCGTTTCTGAGAGTAACGCATAGTTCTCCCGTTGTCGAATAAAGGACGACCATTTTGGGAGCTGATTCGAGGGAGGTTGTGATGAGGTCGGAAGGGATTCGGGCGACCGTGACTCTATGGCCTTTTCGATTTTCCTCGATGATTCTGCAGCCGGCGCCGCTGAGGATATCGAGGATGCGCGGGCTTTCGATTTCGATGCCTTTCTTCTCGAGAACATCAAGGGCATCGGCGATAATGCCGTCAATAGATTTTTCGTCAGTCATGTTCATTTCACACTCTTGTCAAAAAAGAGGAGCCGCGGGCGGGTTTCAAACTCGCCCCTACAGAAATTATTCATATGCGCCAGTGGGCGCGATGAATCACGCCCCTGCAGCTAATTATCTGTGTAACAACCCCTTCAACAATAGCCTTGAAGGAAGAATATCGCAAGAGATGAGCAGGCGATGCGCCAGCCGGTCACACCGGCTTGAATTCAGTTGTTTGTTGCAGGTGGTCGAGCACCCCGAGATAAAGCCGGTCGCGCTTCTTGAGTATCTCTTCTTCGGTGCGCCCGCCGTAGTCGTACAGCCCCTTTGAGGTTTTGGCGCCGAGATGGCCGCGCGCCACTTTTTCCTCGATGAGCCTGTTTTCGAGTCCGTTGTTGCGCGTGATCTGGCGGACGAGGTCGAGGCCGGTGAAATCCATGGTCTGCACGACGCCCACGGTCGGGAGCCGGACGCCGAGGCTGAGTTTGACGGCAAGATCGATCTGCTCGGGATCGGCCAGCCCGTTTTGAAGCATGTCGAATACCACGAACGAGATATAATTCTGGATGCGGTTGACGATGTAGCCGGGCACGAACTTCTTCATGACGACGGGGGTCTTGCCGAGCCGCTTCATCAGGTCGGCGGTGAATTTCACAACTTCCGGCGCAGTCTCGGGGCCGGGCGCGACTTCGACCAGCGGAATGATGTGTGGCGGCGCGAACCAATGTGCGGTAATGAGGCGATCCGGGCGGCTGACGCGGATAATCTCGAAGATGTCCAGGGTGGAAGTGTTACTGGCCAGAATCGCTTCGGGCGGACAGGCTTCATCAAGGATTTCAAAAACTTTTCTCTTCACATCAGGCACCTCGGCGACGGCCTCGAGCGCGAATTCGGCGCCCTTGGCGGCGGAGATGAGGTCGGTGGATATATGGATTTTTTCCAGGACCGCTCGCGGCGGGATTGACAGCTTTCCGAGTTCCGCCAGCGTCTCGAGGTTGTGCTCGATCAGTTGAAGGGCGTGTTGCAGGGTTTTTTCGTCAACATCAACAAGAGCGACGTCGATGCCGGCCTGAGCGAACACCTGTGCGATGGAATGACCCATCACGCCGGCGCCGACGATGAGGGCTTTCTTGACTTCATTTGCCTGCATGATATCTCCTGATCACCAAGAAGAAAGTTACCTGCCTTGAGAATTTACTTTTCCCACCCCTGCGAATTATGCGTCCTTTTCAGGCATACAATATATCATATATCAGGGAATCCAGCTTGATTGAACATCTAACCGAGGATGAGATTATTCGAACCGCGAATGCGCGCCAATGCACGCCAATGAAGGTTTTGAAATGAAGATTCGATAACGGAAGGTGGATCTTTGAAGTGATTTGTTTCAGGGTGAAGAATAGAAAACGAGCTCTTTGCTTTTTACAAAGTTATGTCGAGGAGTAGAAGTAAGGCGAAACCTTGACTTCTGTCAGAGAAACAATTCAAACCTTTCGGCAAGGATGTATCCTATCAGCACTTTGATCAGGCTCACCCAAATCAAACACACATGGGGTTCTAGCCGAACTGGCGTCGGAATCGCCAAAGGCCGAAACCAAACACTGCACCACCCAGCAATATAATGCACACCACTGAATCCCACAGTATGCCTAACCCGGCTCCCTTGAGGAAGATTCCATAGCTTACGTCCGTGTAGTAATGAAGGGGAGAGAGCAGGGTTAAGATAAGCATCCATTTCGGCATTGCCTCGGGAGGGGTCCAAGCGCCCGGAAAGATCATGGGCAAGACGATCAAGATGGTCAGCATACCGACCTCCGCCAAATTGCGGCCAATCGTGGCGGCAAACAAGCCGAACCCGGCAAGAGTAAAAACATACAAAGAGGTGACCGCGAAGAAAAGGAACAGGCTTCCCTCAATAGGGATATGAAAGACTGGCTCCAGTATGAGAAGAATGCTCAGAGCCGTTCCCAAAAGAATCATGACACTCATTGCTAATACCTTGGGAACCATGATTTCGAAAGGGGTAAGCGGAGAAACGAGAAGTTGCTCGATTGTTCCTCTTTCTTTCTCACGGACCATGGCCGCTCCAGGGAGCAAAATTGCCAACACAGTTATGACGTTTGATAATTCCAAAATTGACATAAACCACGTTTCATTCTGATTCGGATTAAACCATACTCGATGCTTGTTCAGAACCATCGGCCCTGTTGGTGGACCATCGATGGTGTATCCTAGCCGCTTCCAACTTGTTTCCAACCCGTACTGAGCCACGATCTGCATGGCGTAAGAGCCAGCCAGTAAACCGGGTACGGAATTGGTTGTATCCACGTGCATTTGGACGGATGTGGGTTCACCCTTAAGCAGTGATTGCTCAAACTGCGGAGGGATATCGATTACTACCATCGCTTTGCCGCGGTCCATCAGGTCGACACCCTCTCTGCCATTTTTGACCTGTCCGTCCAGTCGAAAATATGGCAACTGGAAGCGTTGAATGAGGTCGCGCGATGCAAAGCTATGATCTGCGTCGTTGACTACCGTGGCTGCCTGAGTCAACTGCAACTTGACTCCGGACCCGGCAAGGTAAACATCCCCCAGGAATGCATAAACGATGAAGCCCATCAGTACGGTATCTCGCAAGAGTTGCAATAGTTCCTTAACAGTCATAACTCGTATTCTTCGAAAAGAAATGATTCTTCTGCTCAGGAACGATGTGAATTGACCATTCATATACGTGGCCTTTTGGTAAAGAAGCAATAACCCGCCAAGAATAAGACAATTGCATAGGCGGCCAGCGCAACAACGTCTACCCACAGGATCCGTGGGCCAACTCCCTTGAGGAAACTCCCCGCGACAATATTGCTGTAATACATCGACGGAAGCATATGGGCGATAATCTGGCCGCCCTTGCTTATGGATTCTACCGGTATCAGCAGGCCTGAATATAGTACCGACGGCAACACAGTCAGGATTGTGGTCACGATCATCGCCGCTATCTGTGTCCTGACCAACACCGACACCATCAGACCGATGCCAGTCGTGCAGATCACATAAATGAGGGAAACGATAAAGAAGAAGACTATATTCCCCTTGAACGGGGCTCGAAACAGGCCGGTTGCCAGGAGCCACAGCACTATTGCATTCATGGCGGAAATTGTCATATATGGGGCAAGTTTGCCTATCAGGAATTCCAAGCGGCTCACTGTTGACGAATATATGTTGTAGATGGCGCCGCTCTCTCTTTCGCGAACCACACCCAGCGCAGTGAAGAGGGGAGTTGTCATAAACAGTATCACCATCAAAAGATTCGGAGTGATAGACCAGGCACTCTTCACACTCTGGTTGTACAGGTACCGGACCTCCAGTTTGACCGGCTCCATCAATTGCTGCGACTTGTTGCCGGGAACACCGCGCACGCTGGACAGGTTGCGGATCGCCAACTCCATGCTAAACGCGTTGTTTACGGCTGTCACGTAAGCCTTGGTGATCTGGGAGCGGAAAGGAAAGGTTCCATCAATGATCGTTTGCACCTGAGCCGGATGAGAGGTCAGGAGATTCTTCTGAAAATGCTCGGGAATGGTGATTGCGGTACGGATCTTATTCTCCATCAAGAGCGGGCCGATTTCGCGCTCATTCCGTAAATAGCCCACAAAGTCAAAATAGCGCGAACTCACGAAACAGTAAGCATAGTCCCGGCTCATTGAGCTGCCGTCTTCGTCCACGACTGCGAAAGGGATATGTTCCACGTCCATCGAGAAGCCATAGCCAAATAGCAGCATCAGCATGATTGGGACGAGAAAGGCCAGAGAGAAGAAGAGCCGATCGCGAACGACCTCGCGCCATTCCTTCCGACTGATGGCAACTATCCGCCTAACGCTTATCATGAGACCGGTTCCTTCCGGTCCATCGCCATGACACGGTAGACGAAAACGTCTTCCATTGTCAGCGGACGCTCTGCAATGCCGTGGAGGGTAATTCCTGCCGCATTCATCGCTGCGCGAACCTGTTCTTCCGCAAGTTGTGGGGCCTTCGCCGACACATGAATGCATTTGCCAAACAACGACGCGCCGTTGAAACCAGCCATTTGCAAAAGGTCCAACGCCTCCAGTGGCTGGTCGGTGCTCACCTCCAGCACCCGTCCCACCTCAGCTTCTAACTGACGCTTCATCTCGTCTGGTGAGGCGTCTGCCACGAGACGGCCGGCGTGCATCAACCCTACATGGTCGCAGTGCTCCACCTCGCTCATGTAGTGGGTGGTAACCAGTATGGTCACGCCATCATTGCGTGAGAGATGAAAAAGAATTTTCCACAACTGTCGTCGGCCGACTGGATCCACACCAGAGGTCGGTTCATCGAGAAAAAGTATTTGAGGATGATGTACCAAGGCGCACCCCAGCGCCAATCGTTGACGCAAACCCATGGGAAGGCGGCTGGCCTGGTCGGTTTCGTGATCTGTTAACCCCGCCATGTCAATAATCCAGCCGATACGCTCGCGGGTTTCTGACCGGCTCAGGCCGTAAATAGCCGCGTAAAGGCGGATGTTCTCCATCACAGTCAAATCCTGATAAAGGGAGAAGACCTGAGACACATAGCCGACATGTTCTCTAATGGTTCGTCCCATGCCATGCATGTTTACTCCCGCGACTCTTCCTCCGCCCGCTGTAGGGGGTAATATGCCGACCAGCATCTTGATGACGGTTGTTTTGCCCGCGCCGTTGGCCCCAAGAAGGCCAAAGATTTCGCCGCGCTGTATCTGAAAACTGACTCGATCTACCGCGCGAAAACCATTGAAATCACACACTAACTCGACCGCTTCTATGGCGGTATCTTTCATGGAGTGACCGGTCCCGGGTAAAACCGGTGGCGGAAGCAAGCGAGTATTCCTTCCGCTGGCTTGCTGTTGGCGGAGCAAAGCGATAAAGACATCCTCCAACTCCGGTTCGCTGAGCTGTAACTCGCGGACTTGAACGTTTTCGAGAGCGCATCTGACTCGGCGAGTTGCCTCATCGGCATCCGCTTTCTCCACAAATGCCCGTATCCACGGCCCGAGGGCTTGCACTTGAGAAAAATTCGATTCCAGCCGGCTCAGCGCCTGCATCTGTGGCTCAGCCTGCAGCGCCACCAAAGTACCGGGGGCCAACGCAAGAAGCTCGTGGGGCTCTCCTTTGGCCAGAACACGTCCGCCGAACAAAAGCGTTGCTCGGTGAAACCGGGCAGCCTCATCGAGGTACGCGGTGGATACCAGGGCCGCAATACCGCGTTCACGAAGCAGCCCGGCCAGGATGGCCCAAAAATCCTTTCGTGAAACTGGGTCCACGCCTGTAGTGGGTTCGTCGAGTATTACGAGATCCGGCTCATGTATAAGAGTACAAATGAGGCCAAGTTTTTGTTTCATACCGCCTGAAAGGTTCTTCGTTGTCCTGTCTCGGAAGCGCTCCAGCCGGGTGATGCTCAAGAGGCGCTTCTTACGTTCCGAAAGATCTCTCTTCGGCACGAGGCGCAGGCAAGCAAAGAAATCAATATTTTCCTCCACAGACAGTTCCGGATAGAGGTTAAGTCCCAATCCCTGAGGCATGAAGCCGAGGCGATGCTTTATTCGGTTGGCTGCCCGTTCCGAGTCAATTCTGACACCGAAAACCTCTACTTCACCGACGTTGAACGATAAGACTCCAGCGATCGCTTTCATAAGCGTGCTCTTGCCTGCGCCGTCAGGGCCGATGAGACCATGTATTTCTCGGGGTTTGACCTCGAGACTCACCCCGCTCACGGCGTTATGTTTGCGGTAACATTTCCCAAAATTCGTTACCCTGACAACCGGGGCGTCACTCAGTTCCTTTACCACCGAGGATTCTCCCACGGAACACCTTCTTTCCAGCGAATTATGGCGTCCGCGGGCAGGCCGGGCGTCAGGGAGTGATCCGGATTTTCCTTCAGATAGAGCTTGGTGGCGTAAACCAGCTTAACTCGCTCATCGGATGTCTGCACTTCCTTTGGCGTGAACTCGGCGCGGGAGGAGATGTACTGCACTGTAGCTTCAAACGGCTTGTCGGGAAAGGCATCGGTATGGATGCGCGCAGGTAAGCCAAGTCGCAACTTGCCAATCTGGAACTCGGGCACGTAGGCCTTCAGATAAAGGTGATCCAAGTCAACCACGATGAGCAGGGGAGCGCCCGCGGGCGTCACCTCGCCCACATTTACCATCCTCGTTGTGATAACTCCGGATGTAGGAGCCAAAATTGTCATGTCTGCCACAATGCTTTCCGCTTCGGTTAGAACTGCCCGTGCCCTCATACGCTGTGCCTCCAAGGCTGCTAACTCCTGCTCTTTCGCTTCGACCTGATTCCAGCCCAGCTTAGTCTGAGAAAGCTGTCGTTCTGCTTGCGTCAAAGCAGCGGATGCGGAGTCGACCTCGTAGCGAGCTATAGTCCATGCCGTATCAGCCTGCTCGTTGCTATGCTTGTCAGCGATGCCCTCGTCGGCAAGCTGACGGAATCGTTGTGCATCTCGATTCGCCCGTTCCTCCTTCGCTTTTGCCTCGGACAACACAGAATGAGCATGACTGAGAGCCGCTTGTGCGATCTCAATGTTGAGCGGAACTTCCTTTTTCAGCTTCGATAAGGCAGTTCTTTCGGCTCGTACCTGGGCATCCAATGCGGCTACACCCTGCTTCGCCTGTTCCACCTTGGCCCGAACCTGAATGTCATCCATCTGCGCCAGCACTTGGCCAGCCGTGACAGAATCCCCCTCATAAACCATGAGCTTCTGGACGCGCCCCGCAGCCTTACTTGCAATCGTCACAAAGTCGCCTTCAATACGCCCATTAGCTTGGATCAAACCCTCCGGGAGGGACTCACGCTGGACCCAGTGATCAAAAGAGAGATAGCCGACAGTCATGACTGGTATGAGCAGGGCCAAGGGAATGATCCCTTTGTAAGCATGTATAATCATAGTTAACTTTCCGCCTGCTTCTCCTGATTTCCTGCCGAGGTGACGCCACCAGTTTCGCCCTCTTGACACTATTTCTTTCCCTTTTTCTTTTGGTTGATCGTTCTGGATATTCAAACCTGATAAGTCACTGATGCGGCAGATGCAGCATATTCGAATGAACTGTGCGTAATGAGTCCACGCCACCAAAATTGCCATGAGTTACCAGGGCAACTAAGGGAGAGTGTCGATCAAGAATGAGAACAGCTTTATCTTGTCATTAGAATCCCTTTGAAAATAGTCTCCTCCACAAGAGACCATTTTTGCACGAGAGGCTCCTTCTCTCGGCGCACGCCCCACATATAGACAAGACCCACCAACATGTCACCAACGATGTCGAGAAGCTTGCGTGGATCCATACGCCTGATTACTCCTTGCCGCATGCAAGATTCCACCAAGTCCTCGAATACGTGAATGTGATCACTGTACAGCCGAAGATACTTCGAATGGATCATTCCTCTGAATTGACTGCGTTCGTGCAGGAAGATCTCCACCAAAACACGGTTCTCATCGAAGAAGGTTAGGACAGCCCTGCCTGTCTCTTTTATCTGCTCAAGGGCACTCGCTTTTTCGGCCCCCTGAAGCGCCGAGAATACGAAGTCGCGAAACCGGCAAAATGCGTCATCAGCCACGGCATGAAAAAGCCCCTCCTTGCTGAAATAGTATCGATATATTGTCCCCTTCCCAACTTTGGCCTCTCCCGCGATGTGGTCCAAGTCGGCGTCAGCATAGCCCTTTTTCGCAAACTCTTTAATTGCCGCCTTGAGCATGGCGTGCTTTCTTTGTTGAATTGCTTCTTGGCTTCGCTTTCTGCCAAAGCCGGCCTCGATGTTTCGAGCCATACCGGGTAACTCCTTCCATTAATAGAACGGACTAGTCAGTTCTATGATAGCGCTATTAGTTATCTTTGTCAAGTCCGAAAGTTCCTGACATGTTCTTCCGCTTCAAGGGTAAGAATATGGAAGCGGCAGTCTTCACTTCTGGAGAGCGAAACTTTCATTGAACATCTGCGCTAGAACAAAAAGACGAGAGTAAATACTATCAGCGACTCTTCACCATTCGAAGGACCCACAGTAAGGCTTTTCCGGCCCGTGAGAGATAAGTAAAGTTTAATCCAAAAAGCTTGATCTTCCGCACTGTTGCATAACTGCAACTTTCACCCAAATTCTGATGGGAAAGAATTGAGGCAGAAGTTAAGAGTTTATCATCAACCCTGCACTTATTCCTCAAACAACTGCTATCAAACATATCATCACGAGGTTCGCCTTTTGCGGATGGGCTTTTTGGCAGGCTCCGGAATTTGCGGAATTATCGGATCTTCATAATCTGCGGTTATCGGCCGGCACCACGCGAAGCGTGGCCATGCGAACCATGCGGGGCGCGTGGCCATGCGAAGCGCTTGGCAGGCAAGGTCAGCTTGGCAGGCAAGGTCAGCCGGTTAAATTCCCTTTTCTCTTCGCGCGCTTTGCAGATTTGCGCCTTTGCGTGAGGGAATTTTTTCGGTTGCATCTCGATGAAGCTGCTGAGTTGCAGATTTGAACTTCTAGATGATCGAAGAGCAGGCGCGTCATTCTCTGAACGGCTCGACCAGAATCTTGATCCACTTTTCGCGGTCGTAGAACTCGAAAGCCTTTACGGCTTCCTTGAGGGAAATACGCCTGGTTATCAGGTTTTCGAGTTGGAGTTTCGCGCCATCTTTTCCGGCGATCAGATCGAGAGCGGCGTTCCAGTAATCGACGTCGGCTTTGGAATTCACCATCGCTTCGGGATAAACGAGTTCGACCCCCTTTTTCCGGCAGGTCTCGTAGGGGATCGACTGGATAGTTTGCGCTCCGAAAATGAGGACGCGATAGCCCGGCCTCACCAGGCGTATGGCGTCGAGCAGAGTCTCATTGTTTCCGACCATCTCGAAGACGGCGTCAGCCTCTCCGAATTCCTCGAGAATATGCTCGACATATGTCTTTCGCCCGTATTTCGGACGAGCAAATGAGCGCGGGTCGAAAACTTCTGCCCCATAGCCAGCCGCCAATTCGCGCTTGTGCTCATACGGCTCGGAAGCCGCCACCTCTACTCCCCTGTTGATCAGTATCTGTGTCAGAATCAACCCAATCGGCCCCAGTCCGAGCACGATAGCCTTGGGTTTTCTTCCGCTGATTCGGTCAAGTTCCGCGCGCTCGGTGCAGTTCAGTGCGCAGCCGACCGCGTCGGCAAAAGAGATCTGTTCGAGAGTAAGATCATTTCTCACGATAGGGCCGGCGCCGAATTTCTCATCTTTGCCATGGCCCACTACATTGACGTGCGTGCTGTACTGAGCATACCCGGCGCCCATCCTGGCGAGATGGTCTCCCGGCTGTATGCCCTTTACGTTTTTTCCGACTTCGACAGCGACCGCGCCGGTCTCATGTCCATGCCCGCCTGCCCTGTGCGCAACGATCCAGTGGGTTCCTTCGTAAATGCCTACATCGCTGCCGCAAATGCCGCAACAGCGAATCTCCGCCAGCACTTCGTCTGGTCGGGGTAGCGGAACATCGACTTCAATGACTTCAACCTTCCACGGGGAAGGAAAAATGAGCGCCTTCATTTTTCGGGGCATGCGTCTCTTCTCTCTTCACATATGCGCGATCGGACCAGTCATCACACGCCGGTGACCGGCTCTCTCCCCCAGAAGAAAGGGAGAGGCGATATATACCGGCTACAGAATGACAAAATCCCCCTTATCCTCCTTGCTAAAAAGGGGAGATTGAAGGCCTCTCCTTCAAAAGCAGATCAGATAAGCAAAAGGGCCTGCTGTCCAGGGTCCCGGCGCTCTTTCTCCCCTTTTGAAAAAGGGGGGTCAGGATTTCTAATCCCTTGGCTAGCGGTCAGAGCAAATCTATGGATACTGTTTCGGTGTCTGGCTGAGGCCGAGCATTTCGCGAGCCTGAGCGGGCGTGGCGACCTCCCGATTGAGCTCGTGCACGAGGCGAACCGCGCGCTCGACGAGTTCCGCGTTGCTCTTGGCCAGTTGGCCGCGCTTGTAATAGACGTTGTCTTCGAGGCCGACGCGGATGTGGCCGCCCATGATGAGGCTGAGCGTGATGATCGGCAGCTCGAGCACGCCGGTTCCGATCGCCGAGAACATCGAGTTGGGCGGCATGTTCGCGATCATATCGAGCGCCGACATCACCGTGGGCGGACTGCATGCGCCGTCCTGTCCGAACACAAGCTGGCACCAATACGGGGGCTCGAGCAGGTTCTGGTTGATGAGGTTGTCGACGAACCACCAGCTCTGGCTGTTGAAGACTTCGAGTTCCGGCTTGATATTGCTTGCCTTCATCGCGCGCGCGAACTTTTCGGTCTTCGTGTAGCCGAGCATGTTTACGCCCTCGTACTGGAGCGTCTTCTTGTCCAAGATGGTAAGCCCGCGCTGTTTAAACATCTCGACCACGCTCTCGTCGGGGTTGTCCAGCGGGAACGGCGATTTGATTTTCATGCGCATGTACAGCATGCCGACGTCGAGCGATGCCACTTCCGGGTTGCAGCCTGCAAAGAAGCGATTCATGACTTCCTGATCATCCTCATTGAACAGGCCCGAGCACGTATTATTGATGATGAGATCGGGACAGCGCTCGCGAATCAGGTGATTGGCCTTGTAGAAGTCTTCCCCATTTGACGAGTTGGTGGCGTAGTTCATGTTGGGGTCGCGCGCGTGGATATGGACTATGGCGGCGCCGGCCTTATAGGCTTCGTATGTTGAATCGGCCTGTTCTTCAGGCGTCTCGGGCAGATTCGGGTTTGCGGCCTTGCCGTGGACTCCGCCGGTTATCGCGCACGAGATGATCGCCGGCGGCCAGTTCTTGAAGTGTTCGCGCCATTCGCGGTTGTCGGTAAATTTCCAGCAAGTATTGTCTATCGTCAGCGCCATAGTTCCTCCCTTTCAAAAAGGTTCAACTATAACTTGGGGTCGCATGTATTTTCAGGTAAATCATACAGCCGCAACAGGAACAAGTCAATGAGAGAAGATATACATGAAGAGCTGGTCGGGAAGAAAAATTGCGATTAACAAGATAGGGTCATCTCAAACCATGTTGAAAAGGTGATGCCTATCCCATAGCAGAATACCGCGGTTTTTTGCGAATGACACTGCCTCAGCAGTGAAGCCCGATGGGCAAACCACAACACCTCGTTCGCCCATCAAATTGGAGGGCAAAGCTCCATTTAACTCACGTATCACATCTACCCCTACTGGCCGACTGTGATTCTTGCATTGGATCAGAAGTCGTGTTTCCACTCCAAGTTCGTCGATCCGACTCGCAATAAGGTCTATTCCTCCGTCGCTCGTCACTGGAGTTGTATCAACGCGCCATCCTTTACGTTGGAGAAGTCCTTGGACATATTGCTCGAATTCGATGCCGCCCATATGATCAAAACCACGAACCAAATGACTTTCCTTCTTAACCTTCTTTAGGGACACAGGTGGCGTAAGTCCAAACAGGCCGAAGAGTTCATGCTCCGTAAGATTTTGTCGCAAATCCATCGAAACATCATCGACCATCTGGTTAAACAGTGCCTGTTTTTCTTGGAGAATCTGATCAATTCTCTCTTCGATTGTGTTCAAACAAGTATATTTATAAACCGTAACCGGAAACTCTTGCCCTAAACGATGACTGCGATCTTCGGCCTGATTCTCCACTGCTGGATTCCACCAACGATCAAAATGGAACACATAACTAGCCTGCTGTAAATTCAATCCTTGGCCCCCTGCGCGTAGCGAGAGGATAAAGACCTTGTTGATTTGATCTTCCTTGAATCGCCTGATCATTTCCTCTCTTTGCAGAACCGAGAGGTCGCCTGTATATATGAGGGGGTGAAATTCTGAGAGAGATGACGCAATTTTTCTCACTCCGTATTCCTGGTCCGTGAATTGGGAGAATATAAGCGCGCGATATCCTTCCGGAATTATTACATCCAGTCTTTCTTTAATATCATCAAGTTTAGCTGAGAGCCCCGTCAGTGAGCTGAAGTTGCAAATCTGTTTCAAACGCATGATAAGTTCCAGCACATTTTCTATTCTGACAGCTTCTCCCTTTTCCTTAAGCCTTACGACACCTTCCCTTTCTGCTTTTTCATATTGCTCGCGTTGCGAACCCTCAAGTTCGACATTTATTCGGCTGATGAGCTTAGGAGGCAATTGAGGGAGAACATCAACTTTCTTTCGGCGAAGTTGGAGCCTCTTTTGCCTCTCAAAGAGAGCAGGACCCGGAAATACCTTTTTAGGCGGTTCATCCTTCCCGAGAGGACAAAGGAATTCCAAGATGGATGCAAGATCGTCTTCTTTATTCTCTAAAGGAGTGCCTGTCAGAGCCCATGCGCGGCGACGTAGTAGTCGCTTGCATTTCCTGCTGATCTCAGTCTCTCGATTCTTGATGGCTTGGGCTTCGTCAATAACAACAACGTCCCAAGGGCGCCGTGGAACTGAATTTGGGTTTTCCGTGAAGTCTGCTCTCAACGTTTCGTATCCTACCAAATACAGATGCGCCGGATTGCGCCACTGCCAAACACGTTCCTCTACTGGTCCCCGAACTGTTGAAACTCTCAACTCAGGAGCCCATCGTCTTAACTCTTCCCGCCACTGTTTAATTAGACCGGCCCTCGTAATGATTAATCCGGCATCAATTTGTTTTCGATAAAATAGAATTCGGAGAGCGCCGGCAGCTTGAATGGTCTTCCCGATCCCCATGTCATCTGCCAACAAGAGCGCCTCATGGGAAAGCAGGGCAGAGATTCCTTCTATCTGAAAATCATACAATGTCGCAGGCCATTCCAGCGGGCCTGCATTCGAAGCCAGAATTGATACGGAGGGTTGTAAGAGATAAGCCAATCGCTTCGCAAGGGGAATATCTTCACCTAACGAGGGCGCGGCATTCGAGGAATGACTTTCAAAACACTTCCTCTGGTTGGGAGAATCTCTTCTTGTGGGCGTTATTTCATCCGCAAGTTGGGCAATCCGCACGGTTGCGCAGTCGCTAGGGTACAAGCAAGTCGCGATACTTGATGCAGAGCCTACGAGAGAGAATTCCTCAATGGAAAGAGGGCTGGATTTAATATTGAAGACAAAATTGCCGACCTGATGTTCCCTTGGTTGAGGAATGCTCAAACGCTTTGCAAACTTCTGGCGAAATGATATCGAACGCTTAAAGAAGAGGAGAAAACGTCCTTTGGGGATATCGTCCTGATTCGTCTCTTTCCAGAGAAGCGGCATTTACCCTGCATTCGTTGGTTGTTTTGCGAAAACTTCTCTTAGTCCAATGGATGCTCTGGAGAAAGGTTCAAGCAATAAGCCGCGGCTGACTAAGGCAGCGAAAAGGCGATGTTCGATTGACTCTTCATTGGGTTTATCCGGAGACCAAAAAGCATTTTGCATATCATGTGCTTCGACAGAATCTCTTACCTCTGCGTCAGAAAATTCTACAGCTTCAATGGCTGGGGCAAGGCGACATACAGGGATTGATAGTTGCAAATCTTGCGAAAAGACCTCCGAATCAATTTCCTGAGCGAGGCAGAGAATCAGTCTTGGTGTGTCCTTACAGAGAGCAAAAAGGGAGGTAGCGAGTTTTTTTGATGCGTGCCTCCGAATGTCATCTTTGCGCCATAAGAAGATATTAGGAGTATCAATTCTGTTATATGTGAACTCAACAGGTTCTCCTTTTGCGTTTACTATAAAAAAAGCACCCAGAAATCCTTTTCCCTCTTCTGTACATTCTATCTTCAAAAATCCGGCAGTGCCCAATTCTATTAGTTCGTCGGCATCTTTAAATGGAACAGACATCATAACTCCTGTCGCTAATCTGTTTCCTCTTTCGGCTGAAGATCCTCGTCTTCAATATAATTGGTCGGTATTTCCTTAACTTCTATTTTTGATTGGTAGGTTGGATAAAGTCGCTTCAAGTCCCATTCGGTTATCCAACCTCTGATGTATTCGCGCATTCTTGTGCTAGTAGTGGCAAAGCGCGAGAAGGTTGAAGTTGAAGGAGGCTGCCAGTCATAGGCCTTTGAATAAATTTCTCGAACGTCATTAAATATCTGCTTACGAGTTTCTTCGTTCGGCTCATCCAGTTGAACGCTTTGCTGAATAGAGTGCATACCCTTCTCTGCCTGTTCCGCGATCTGAATCCAAGTATCAGAAAGCGCCATAGCCCTCAGCTTTCCAGGCACATTTTCAAGATCTCCTTTATCTAATAAAATCGCGGTTTGAAAATCAGCAGTAATGGCAAGCACTGTTGTTAATCCGGGATATTT
Organism: Candidatus Abyssobacteria bacterium SURF_5; assembly: GCA_003598085.1. Lineage (NCBI taxonomy): Bacteria > Pseudomonadati > Candidatus Hydrogenedentota > Candidatus Abyssobacteria > Candidatus Abyssobacteria bacterium SURF_5. The sequence goes on along the minus strand of QZKU01000111.1, from coordinate 1,210 downwards.
TTCCCCCCGTAAATCTCCTCGCCATCGAGCTAGTTCAGCATAAGATTTAGCACGTTGTCTAAAGGAGTAACATCCAATCAGTTCCACCTCATCTATCAGAAGAACCCATCCAGAATAGCCGGCCGCCTGCATCAGTCGGGGAACGAACTTGAAACGCTGCAACGCAAGGTCTCGCAATTTCACTTGATCGATTTTAAAACTCACTGCTTCTCCACATTCTCTTAAATACCTTCTTAATTCCGCTACTCCGAGTTTTTCCCCAGCCCAGAAACGAAATATACGATCTCGGCGCTCTGGATCTTGATTAAGCCTAGAGAGTAGGAAAATGGTGGCTGAGAAGAACGGACTGATTTCAGTAGATGTATTTGCCCATTCGCAGAGCTCAAAGTATGCTTTGCTGCTTATATTTAACGCCTCACCAACTTCAGCGATAGCTGATCCGCGTCTTCCTTGAATCATGGCTGTATCTGCTGCAGCCCTGAAAAGTTTTACCGGATCATATAAAGGAGTCTCTTTACTTATCACTATTTTGCTGCAGATAAAATTTTCTTCGAGAGCTATGTGTTGAAAATATTCAAGCAGATGAGATTTCCCTGTTCCAAATCTGCCACTTACGAGTAGGCCCTTGGGGTAAAGCCCATCGGAACTCACCTCTCGTGTCGCCTCTAAATTCCTTCTAAAAAGTTGTTCTAACCTATTTTGGCCGCATTCGAGTACTGAAACTGCATCCCTATTGGGTACACCCGAACGCAAAGCCTCAATTGCTCTTCTAGCTTGTTGTCTTTGTGCTTCCATTCAAGCGCCTCCCATATACATTTGCGCAGCAAGATTATATTGAAAGACGATTTAGGGCCGCCAGAGGATTCTGCATTTGCTGGTCTTGAACTTCATTCGAAATCCGAAGCTTCAGAGCTAAATATCTGTTAAGGCCCCTTCGTTCATCATTCATAAACTCTATGGGGGCAATGACAACAACTAAAAGTCCATCAACTTCATCCGTGCCATCAATAAACTGACGCAAGAGCTCGTAAACATCAACGGTTGCAGAAGGCGAATAGTAGAGTGTGCCATCAGGAACTCGAGGTCGCTTGCTTACAAGGTACCGTGATATGTCTAACTCATTTTGGACACTTTGGGCTTGGGTTTGGTCAAAAATCTGCAAAAACCCCTTATTTTTTGGGGGTTCGATTTTCCGGAAGTCGAAATGTAG